>JANNQQ010000213.1:0-16938 GCA_031400835.1 Actinomycetes bacterium
GCGCGTCCCCGCTGTAGATCTTCACGAACGCGACCGCCGCGAAGAGGATCAATGCGCCGACCTGGCCGATGATCATGATGTTCTGTACGCGCGCCGACGAGTCGGTCCCGAAGATGCACAGCGCGGTCATCGCAACAATGATCGCCACCGCGAGTACCACAACCGCCGGCTTCGAACCTGCGGCCGAGTCCCACCCCATGAGCAGGTAGGTGTACCGCGCGCCGACGTCGGCAAGCGAGCCGACGACAAGGACGCCCGTGGTAGCAATGGCCCAGCCACCCATCCAACCAACCCACGGCCCCATCGCCCGCGTGACCCAGGAAAAGGTGGTGCCAGCATCGGGGTCGGCACGGTTCATATAGAAGAACGCGGTTGCGATGAGGAACATCGGCACGAAGGAGGCGAGCAGCGCACCAGGTGCCTGAAGCCCGACGACGACCGCGACCGACCCGATCACCGCAGCGAGCGAGTACGCGGGTGCCGTCGAGGCAAGACCGATGACGAGTGCGTCCGTGAATCCGAGCGCGTTGTGATCAAGCTCGCCTTCGACTACTTCGACCTCGCGCTTCTCCGTAGGGCTCACGCTGCCTCCTCCTGCTGTCTGTCCGAGCCACCCGGATCGCGGGGTGCCCAGTCGTAGAGTTGTTTCCAGAGTTCGAGGTACAAGAACGTCTCGGTCGAGACGACGCTGTCGAGCTGTCGAATGCGGTTGGTGACGTCAAGCAGCGCGCGCCGGTCGACGCAGAGCAACTCGACCAGAATGTCAAACTGACCCGCAGTGAGAACGACGTAGTCGGCTTCCGACCAGCGCGCAATCTCATCGGCGATCACCTCCGGCGGGCCTGAAGATCTGATGCCCACCATCGCCTGCGCCTCGTAGCCAAACCCGAGGGGATTGGTGATCCCCGTTACCTGAAGGATCCCGTCGGCGCAGAGCCGCGCATACCGCGCGCGCACTGTCGCTTCCGACACGCCGACGTGAACCGCGATTCTCCGGAATGGCTCTCGGCCGTTCCGCTGTAGCGCCTCAATGATCCCGGTGTCGACGGCATCGAGCTTCCGCGCGCGCCCAACTGCGCCCCGTGAGGGCGCCGAAGGAACCACATGCTCACCCCCGCCGCTACGCATTGCGAGGCTGTTCGTATCACGTAGCCTCGCAATGCGTCAACCGGCACCCTCAGCCGAGCTTGACGCAGACATGCTTGATCCGCGTGTACTCCTCCATCGAGTAGATCGACATGTCCTTTCCGTACCCCGACTCCTTGAACCCGCCGTGTGGCATCTCGGGGGTGAGTGGGAAGAGATGCTCGTTGACCCAGACGCAACCGAAGTCGAGCCGGGAAGCGACCTTCATCGCCCGACCGATGTTCTCGGAGAACACCGATGAGGCAAGGCCGTACCGGATGTCATTGGCCATCTCGATCGCTGCTTCGTCTGATGCGAACGACTGAACGGTGACCACCGGTCCAAACACCTCGCTCTGAACGATCTCGGCGTCTTGCGCAACGTCAGCGACGAGCGTCGGCTCCACGAAGAACCCACGATCTCCGTGCTGTCCCCCGCCCGTGAGCAGCGTTGCCTTCGCGTCAACGGCACGCTCGAGGAAGCCAAGGACTCGTTCCTGCTGGTCTGCGGAAATGACCGGTCCCATACCGATCTCGTCGTCGTTCGCCGGGTCGCCGACGGCGAGCGATCCCACCGCTTCAATTGTCCGGGCAACGACCTCGTCATAGATCCGTTCTGACACGAGTAGCCGCGAGGAAGCTGTGCAATCCTGACCGGAGTTGAAGTATCCGCCGATCTTCACCGCCTCGGCGACGGTCGCCGGATCGGCGTCATCAAGCACGATCATTGGGGCCTTGCCGCCAAGCTCGAGGTGGACGTGTTTCACGGTGTCGGAGGCGTTGCGAGCGATCAGCTTCCCCGTCGCTGTATCGCCCGTGAGTGATACGAGCGCTATCGCGGGGTGCCGCACAAGCGCATCCCCGACGGGAACACCGTCGCCGGTGACGACCTGGAGGACGCCCGGTGGCAGGACTTCCTGCGCGAGCTCGACAAAGCGCAGCATCGTGAGTGGGGTCTGCTCCGCCGGCTTGATGATCTGAACATTGCCGGCCGCGAGCGCCGGACCCATCTTCCAGACCGCCATGAAGAGCGGGTAGTTCCACGGACAGATACCGGCGACGATCCCAAGCGGCTCGCGGCGAACCATCGACGTGTAGCCAGCGACGTATTCCCCTGCCGCCCTACCCTCGAGATTCCGCGCGGCGCCAGCGAAAAAACGCAAGTTGTCGGCCATGATCCCAGGCTCATCGACCGCGACCCACCAGGGCTTACCAACGTTCTTGGACTCAAGGCGCGCGAGCTCCTCAGCGTTCTCCTCAATGACGTCGGCGAGCTTTAGGAGGAGCTCCATCCGATCCTTGGGGGTCTTGTCGCGCCACGTTCCCCAGGCCGTCTTGGCGGCCGCAACCGCGCGCTCAACATCGTCGGCAGTGCCAGCAGGTACCTCAGCGATCACCTCGCCGGTCGCCGGATTCAGAACCTCCATCGTCTCACCCGATGACGAGTCAACGAACTCGCCACCGATGTACATCTTGTGTTGAGTCACAGCCATGTGGATTCTCCTCCGGATCGAAACGCGGGCGACGGCGCGAGCGTACACCGTGCCAGTGCCTCACCGGCACGTGCGTTATCGGATAGAACCCGCGTATGAGAATCCTCGTGGTAGGAACGGGTGGTGTCGGCTCCGCGTTCGCGGCAATCGCGCAGCGGCGCTCCTTCTTCGAGCGGGTGGTGCTTGCCGACCTTGATCCAGCCCGACCGCAAGCGATCGTTACTCGACTCGGCGAGCCAGACCGTTTCGGCGCGGCTCAGGTCGACGCGTCAAACGAAGAGTCGCTCGTGGCTCTGATCCAGGAAGTGCGCGCCGACGCGGTACTCAACGCGACCGATCCGCGATTCAACAAGCAGATCTTCGACGCAGCCCGTCGGGCGGGTACGACGTACCTGGACATGGCGATGACGCTCTCCGAGCGTCATCCAACGAATCCCTTCCAGGAGACCCATGTCAAGCTCGGCGACTACCAGTTCGCGCAGGACGACAGCTGGCGCGAGGCGGGACTTCTCGCGCTTGTAGGGATTGGCATCGAGCCCGGCGCGGCCGACGTGTTTGCCCGATACGCAGCCGACGAGCTCTTCTCCGAGATCGACGAAGTGGGCATCAGAGACGGCTCGAACCTCGTGGTCGAAGGCTATGACTTTGCCCCTTCCTTCTCCATCTGGACGACGATCGAGGAATGCCTGAACCCACCGGTCATCTGGGAAAAGGAGCGCGGCTGGTTCACCACGGCCCCGTTCTCCGAGCCTGAGGTATTCGACTTTCCTGATGGCATCGGCCCGGTCGAGTGCGTCAACGTCGAGCACGAAGAGGTCTTACTCGTGCCGCGTTGGGTCGACTGCAAGCGAGTCACGTTCAAGTACGGCCTTGGTGAGGAGTTCATTGACGTCCTGAAGACCCTCCACAAGCTCGGGCTCGACCGAACGGACAAGGTGCGCGTTGGGGGTGTCGAGGTCTCCCCGCGCGACGTCGTGGCCGCGACGCTTCCCGACCCGATGACACTGGGTGATCGGATGGTTGGCAAGACGTGCGCAGGCACACTCGTGACGGGCCTTGGGAAGGACGGAAAGCCCCGCAAGACATACCTGTACCACGTCGTCGACAATGAGTGGTCGATGCGTGAGTACCAGTCGCAGGCAGTCGTCTGGCAGACAGCTATCAATCCAGTCGTTGCCCTGGAGCTGATCGCAACGGGGGCCTGGGCAGGCACCGGTGTGCTTGGCCCTGAAGCGTTTGCCCCGACACCGTTCCTCGACCTGCTTGCCGAGTATGGGTCCCCACACGGCGTCTTGGAACTCGATCCTTAGGATGAGGCCCATGCCAGAGGTACTTCTCCGGGCGCCGCTGTCCGAGCTCTGCGGCAGCCGACGAATTGACGCCACCGGAACAACCGTTGGCGAAGCGCTCATCGCACTTGAGCTCGCGCATCCCGCACTACGCGGCTGGATTCTCGACGAGCAAGGACGCATCCGCGAGCACATTCAGATCTTTGTCAACGGAACCCGCGGCGAGGACGCCACCGAGGTCGGCGAGACCGATCGGATTCACGTCCTCCCAGCAATCACTGGAGGATGAGATGACGCAACTCCTGGTCGGCACCAAAAAGGGTCTGTTCGTCCTCGATGGCGAGCCCGGTTCAGGATTCGAGGTGTCGACCCGAGCGTTTGCTGGCGATCCAGTCGAGTACGCCATGCGCGACAGTCGTACGGGCCGGTACCTCGCCGCAACGACCTCTCCGTTCTATGGGCCTAAGCTCTGGTTGACCGACGATCCGGCCGGAGAGTGGGAACAGGCCGAGGGTCTGGCGCTACCGCAGGGAACCGATGCCGCACTTGCGCGGCTCTGGGTCATCGTCCAGGGCGAGGCAGACGGGCTCGTCTACGCCGGTGGGGATCCAGGCGTTCTCTTCGAGAGCCGGGATGGAGGACGATCGTGGGAGCTCAACGAAGGTCTCTGGAACCACCCGACCCGACCCGATTGGCAGCCTGGCAACGGCGGCCTATGCCTCCACACCATTGTCCCGTGGCCAGGCGATCCCAACCGCCTCATGGTCGCGATCTCCTCGGTCGGGGTGTGGCTCTCCGACGACGCTGGCGTGTCGTGGCGCTACTCGAACGACGGCATCGTGCCGGAGTACTTCCCCGGCGAGGTTGTCGACAATCCGATCTTGCACTGCGTTCACGACGTGCGGAGGGCTCCCGAACGCCCTGAGCGCCTCTTCATGCAGTTCCACGGGGGGGTCTACCGCTCGGATGACGCCGGTGCCTCGTGGATCGACATCGCCGCGGGCCTGCCGGCCGTGTTCGGCTTCCCGGTCGTCGTCGATCCCGCCGACCCCGACTCCGCCTACATCATTCCGCTCGTCGGCGCGGGTGACCGGACGACACCGGCCGGTGCGGTGCGGGTGTGGGAGACGCGGGACGCCGGTAACAGCTGGCAGGCGCGAGACTCGGGCCTCCCCACCCAGGACGCCTTTCTCACTGTGCTGCGCGAGGCCTTCGACTCGGCTGGGCGTGGAGCTTCCCTGGAGCTGTACTTCGGAGCGACGTCGGGCGACGTCTTCGGCTCGGGTGACGCCGGAGCGAACTGGAAGACGATCGCCGACCACCTGCCGCCGGTCTACTCCGTCCGCACCGCCTCGTGATCTAGTCCCTCGAGAAGTACTCGACCTTCTCCGGGTGCAGCGTGATGCTCAGCCGAACCTCGCCTGGCCTCCGGAACGGATATGGAGTCACCCCGAGGTACTTCTCGGCGAGCGAGTCGATCTGCTCGTCGGCGCGCTCGGTCGAGATCTCGACCGGCCCTGTGACGGAGACCCACTCGTACGGATCCTGGTTGTTGGAAACATGGACGGTCGCCCGTCCGTCGCGTTCCATGTAGCGGTGCTTCGCGCGACCCTGCGCGGTGTTGAACATCACGTCCGTCCCGTCGGTGTGAACCCAGATCGGGGTCACCTGCGGAGTTCCGTCGGGACGGACGACGGCGAGCTGCGCATAGTTCGGATCACTGAGTAGCTTGGCTGCGGGGGCACTGAGATGTGACACGGTTCTCCTCCCTCATCGGATGCGTCGTTCCTACTGAGAACGCCGTCGCCGCGAGCGTTCTTCCCCGGGGGAGGCCGCGCGGCCTCCCCCGGGAATCACTGCCACGATCAGCCGACGGTCGTCGGGATGTCCGCGATCTCGCCCTCGGCGATCTTCGTCTCGATCTCCTCAACTGCCGCGATGTCGTCGGCATTCGCGTCAGGGCTCGTTGTGCCGAGACCAACGCCCGCCTGATCGAGGCCGAAGATGGCGTTTGTCCCGCCGTCGAACGCGTCGTCGAGGACGGACTGGATTGTGAGGAACACCGCGCTATCGACTCCCTTGAGCGCACTCGTGAGAACATGGGGGCCGAGGAAGGACTGGTCGCCGTCGACGCCAATGCCCCACACTGCCTTGTCCTTCGCCGCGCTCAGCGCTCCGAGCCCACATCCCCCTGCGACTTGGAACACCACCTTCGAGCCAGCAGCGATCTGGTTGAGCGCAAGCTCCTTGCATTTCGCCTGGTCGTCCCAGTCTTGTGAGTAGCTCCACGTGACCTTGATGCCCGGGACGGCGGCGCCAGCGCCAGCCTGGTATCCAGCGATGAACCGGTCAACCGGAGGTTCCTTGAAGCCACCGACGGCGCTGATCGCGTTGCCACCGTCACGCTTCGCCGCAAGCGCACCGAGGTACCCGACGAGATACCCGACTTGTTCCTCCTTGAAGAGCAGGCCTTGGACGTTGGCTGGCTTTCCCTTGAGGAACGCGTGGTCGACATCGACGATCGCGAACTTCGTGTCTGGAAACTTCGCAGCGGCAGCCGCCACAGCGTCGCCCTGCGCAAAGCCGACGGCTACGACGAGGTCATACCCCTGTCTCGCGAGTGTCGACATGTTTGGGATGTAGTCAGCAGCGGATTTTGCTTCGACGACACGCCCTTTGATGCCAAGCTCCGATTCCGCCCGCTTGAGCCCTGTGAAAGCAAGCTCATTGAACCCGTTGTCGTTCAACTGACCGGCATCAGCGACAAGGCCGACGCGAAGCGTCGGGGTTGCGGTGGTGTCTGTGGTGTCAGACCCCTCGTCCGACCCGCCGCAGCCCGCAACGGCAAGCGCGAGACCCACCGACATCGCTGCGGCGGCCACGCGGCTGACGCTTCTCAACATCTTCATTCCTCCATCGTCTAGACTAGGTTTGCGCCTATGAGTCATAAACCTCCACGCCAGTCTACCAAACCGACACATGAGACCCTCGCAGTGGTGCTTCAGGTACGCGAATCTCAGCTGCATGTGATCCTCTGGCAGCGCGCTCGCGAGCCTGACAGCGGTACGTGGGCCCTTCCCGGTGGAGGAGTCGGTGCCGACGAAACGCTCTCCGACTCGATTCGCCGCCACCTTGCGGTCAAGGTCGACGTTCGCGAGGTCGGACACCTCGAGCAACTGGGCACCTGGGGCGACCCCGACCGCGTTCCGGGTCTTCGCGAGATCGCGACGGTCTACCTTGGTCTCGTCCCGTCCGGAGTTGATCCCGACGTACCCGACGACACACGCTGGCATCCCGTCGAGGAACTACCAGCGACCGCGTTTGACCATGGCTCGATCGTTGCAGCCGGTCAGGAGCGGCTACGAGCCAAGCTCTCCTATTCGAATGCAGGTTTTGCGCTCGCGCCGCCTTCGTTTACGCTCGCTGAGCTTCGAGCGCTCTACGTCGCGGCCCTCGGCCACGACGTCTCAGCGACGAATCTCCGAAGGGTATTGGAGCGCCGAGCCGTGATCGAGCCGACGGGCGAACACCGTCCCCCGGGACGCGCGGGTGGAAGACCCGCGGAGGTCTTCCGCTTCCGGGCGTCGCGTCTTTCGATTACGGACCCCTTTGCGACGCTACGGCCGCGCGCCTGAGCCAATAGCCGACACTCGGGGTCAGACCGCACCCTCTCAACCCCGTATGCGGAGTCCTTCGGGATCGAACAGCGGCTCTGCACTGATCCGAGCTGGTACCCATTCGCCGAAGATTTCGACCTCGACCTCCACGCCGATGGCGCTATGGACTGCGGGCAGGTAGGCGAACGCGATCGAACGACCGACGGTGTAGCCGTACCCGCCGCTCGTGACCCTGCCGACAAGCTCACCGTCGACTCGAACGGGCTCCGAACCGAGTGCCACGGCTCGCGGATCGTCGAGCGTCAGACAGCGAAGAACTCGATCAGGTTCGCCAGACGCGACAAGGGCGTCTCGCCCAAGGAACTCTCCCTTATCAAGCTTGACGGCGAAATCCAGCCCAGCGGCGTACGGTGTGTCGTCGGGCGTAATGTCGGCGCCCCACACTCGATATCCCTTTTCCAGCCGCAGCGAATCGATCGCCTTGTAACCGGCGGGAACGAGTCCGTGATCGGCGCCAGCCGTCCACAGGGTGTCCCACAGCCGGAGACCGAACTCACTGGAGCAGTACAGCTCCCACCCGAGCTCACCAACATAGGTAACCCTGGCTGCGAGACAGGGCACTGCGCCGATCGAAACCTCTTGCGCGGTCATGTACAGAAACGCACCGTTGTCAAAGCTCGACGTCGTCAGCGGTTGGAGGAGATCGCGAGCGCGCGGGCCCCAGAGACCGAGACACGCGTACTGGCCCGTCACGTCCGCAACGTGGACTGAACCGTCGCGCGGCGCGTGCTGGACGATCCAGGAGAGATCGTGCCTTCCAAACGCAGTCCCCGTGACGATCCGAAAGCGATCTTCGCCAAGGCGGGTCACGGTGAAGTCGCACTCGATGCCCCCATGCGAATTGAGCATCTGGGTGTACGTGAGCTTGCCGATCTCACGCGCAACCCGGTTCGCGCACATGCTCTCGAGATACGCAGCGGCCCCTGGCCCACTGACCTCGATCTTCGCAAACGACGACTCGTCGAACAGGGCGACCGTCTCTCGACACGCGAGATGTTCGACACCGATCGCGGGGGACCAGAGCTTGCCTGCCCAGCCACGCGGTCGGAGACCCTCGTCACCCGAAGCGGCGTTGGGTTCGAACCAGTTCGCACGCTCCCAGCCAGACTTCTCGCCGAAGGCTGCACCCAGCTCGCGCAGGCGCTCGAACGCGGACGAGACACGCAGCGGGCGACCTGCCTGCCGTTCGTGTCCTGGGTACTTCACGTCGTAATACGTCTCGTAGATCTCCTTGGTCCGAACAAGCGTGTACTCCTGGCTGCGATAGGCCGCACCGAAGCGCCGCGAGTCCATATGCCAGACATCGAGCGATGGCACCCCATCCACTACCCACTCTGCGACAAGCTTTCCCATTCCGCCCGCCCCCGCCAGCCCATGCGCGCAGAAGCCCGCCGCAATCCAGAATCCGGGCACCTCCGACGGGCCAAGGATGAACTCACCATCAGGAGTGAAGGCCTCCGGGCCGTTGATGAGCTTGACGACCCCCATCTGCTCAAGGGACGGAACGCGCACGATCGCGTTCTCCATCAATTCCTCGAACCGCGGCCAGTCCTCCTCAAGCAGCTTGCCGTTGAAATCCGCCGGAATGCCGTCAAGCGACCACGGCGCACAGGTGCGCTCGTAGCCACCCATGATGAGTCCGCCCGACTCGGGCCGGAAGTAGACGAGCAGCGACGGATCTCGCATCGTCGGCATGTCCGTGGGAAGCCCAGCCGGCTCGAGCACGAGGTACTCGTGAGCCATCGGAATAAGCGGAACCGTCACGCCGGCGAGGCGCCCTATCTCGGCCGCGTACATGCCGCCTGCGTTGATCACGATCTCGGTCTGGATCTCGCCACGATCGGTTTCGACGGCCGCGACACGACCCTCTGCGAGTCGGACACCGACCACCCGTGTGTTCGTGTTGATCTCAGCTCCGCGCCGACGGGCACCTTCGGCGAGCGCGTAGGTGAGCTGACTCGGATCGATGTACCCGTCAGTGGGGAGGTAGGCCGCCCCCAAGACACCTTCCGTCGACATCGGAGGAAAGAGAGCCTGTGCCTCATCCGCAGAGAGCAGCTCCAGCGGCAACCCGAACGTCTTCGCCCATCCGGCCTGCCTCGTGATCTCCTCAAGTCGCTCTGGGGAAGACGCGAGCCGAAGTGAGCCGACTTCCCTCCACCCCGTCTCGAGACCAACCTCTTCCTCGAGCGACCGATAGAGATCGACACTCTCCATCATCATCCGTGTGAGCGAGAGCGAGCTGCGTAGTTGGCCGACGAGTCCTGCCGAGTGGAACGTCGATCCGCTCGTCAGGTCGGCGCGGTCGACAAGAACGACGTCTTTCCAGCCAAGCCGCGTGAGCCAGTACAGAATCGAGCACCCCCCGACCCCTCCGCCAATCACCACTGCCCGCGCGTGTGCCTTCATGACAGCATCCTACGAAATGGTCTAGACCTTCTGGATGGCTGACAGCAGAGCTCTCGCCGATCTATCGACGCTCAAGCGGATTCCATCGCAGCCGATACATAAGAGATGCGGCACGTACCTCGTTGGCTCAAGCTGATTGGCCTCGCCTCACTCATCGCGCAGGTTGGCGCCGCCGTCGCCGTGCTGTGGCACGCTGGCCCACGCACGCGCTGAGCCGCCCAGCTGCTTCGGCCACAGCGCGACCGAGGCTCCGGCAGTTGGCACCGTCCGGCACGTTCGGTCATACTCCGAGCCGTCCCGACGACAAGGAGGTCGAACGCATGGTCGATATCGCAGCCTCCGTCCCGCGCCCCGCGCGGACCGCCGTCTAAGCCTCTGATCCTCACGTGGCTGGCGCGGTTCATGCCCGCGCCGGTTTCATGTACCCGAGGACATAGGAGAACGACGTGCTTGATCTCAAGAAGCTCGGCTGGGACGACCACTTTGCCGAACTTTTCGCGCCACATGCCGCCGAGGGTCTGACCCCGGGGCGGGTCTCCGTGCAGCATCGCGGAGCCTACGACGTCCTGACCCGGGCAGGTGAGCTCCGATGCGACGTCAGGGGTCGCCTCTACGACGAGGCAACCTCACCCGCCGATCTCCCCGCAGTCGGAGATTGGGTCGCGATCTCGACACGCCCCGGAGAGGAAGCAGGGACGGTCGAAGCCCTCCTCCCGCGACGTACGCGGTTCTCACGAAAGACCGCATGGACGGCGACGGAGGAACAGGTGATTGCGGCCAACGTCGACGTCGTCTTCATCGTGAGTTCGCTGAACGAGGATCTCAGCCTTCGACGGCTTGAGCGGTACCTCACGCTTGCCCGCGAGAGTGGGGCGCTCGCGGTGGTAATGCTCACGAAGGCTGACCTCCACGCCGACCCGGCCGCAGCGGTGGCCGAGGTCGAGACGATTGCGATGGGTGCCCCCGTGATTGCGGTGTCGAGCCGGGACGCAACGGGGCTCGACCTCGTCCGCTCGTACCTTGGCGAGGGCGTGACGGCGGCGCTGCTCGGTTCGTCGGGCGTCGGAAAGTCGACACTCGTCAATACCCTCGCGGGTGCGGAGCTGCTTGAGACGAAGGAGATCCGCGAGGATGGGAAAGGCCGACACACAACGACACGACGGGAACTCGTGCAACTACCCGGTGGTGGGCTCATCATCGACACACCTGGAATGCGCGAACTGCAACTCTGGGCGGCGGACGATGGCCTCGAAGAGACCTTCGAGGAAATCACCTCGCTCTTCGCCCTCTGTCGCTTCTCGGATTGCGCCCACGATGCAGAACCCGGATGCGCGGTCAAGGCCGCTCTCGCTCAGGGGACACTCCTGCCCGAGCGCTGGGACAGCTATCTGAAGCTCCAGGCTGAGCTTGCACATCTGGAGCGACGGGTCGACAAACGTGCCGCCTCGGAGGCCAAGAAGCGATGGAAGACGATCGCAGCAGAAGGCCGCGCAAACATGCGTGCCAAGCTGGGTCCGAAGGGCCGCGACGTGTGATCGCCGGGGGTCGTCCCGGAGCGCAGCCCCCACGAGATGGGATGCGCTCCGGGACGTCCTCGCCGGCTAGGACGTCGCGACGTTCGGCGCGCCCGGCGTCGGTGTCGTCGTGAAACCCCAGTCCGTCGCCGCGTTGTTCGTGTCGGTGCGGTTCGGGAGTCGCGAGAGCGAACCCTGTGCGGTGTTGGAGTCCGCGACCGTTGCCGCGAGCGGCGTACCCTCGACGAGGTCGAAGGTCTTCCCATCGATCGTGGCGGTACGAATCTCGCCCTCGTACGCCAACGCGTCGAGCAACGAATCAGCGACCGTATCTACGAGTGCGACTCCGTCGGGAGCCCCGTTCTGCGGGTCTGCATCGACACGGAGATAGGCCCCGGCCGCGAGTGACCCGGTGAGTGGTAGCCGTGCGTACTCGGCGCCGTCGCCGTTGACGAGAACGACGGCAAGGCCGGCGAGGTCGGCCGCAGTGGTTCCTGTGTTCGCGATCTCGACGAACCCCTCGGCGTCGGCTCCGACCTGGTCGTAGTCGATCTCATTGATCACGACCGCAGCCCCACTCGGCGGAGGTGGCGGAGGTGGCGGCGGCGGGGGTGGCGGCGGCGTAGTCGTGGTGCAGGTGATGCGCACAACACCGTCGCTCGCAGCCGTCAGGACGACCGCGCCGCTCGAACCGTCCGAGCGCGTGCAGGGCACGCCAGAGAGATCGTTCAGCGAGCTCACTCCCTGACCACGAGGCCCCACAGCCCCGGTCGGCCCAGCCGCGCCGGTCGCACCCCGAGCTCCGGCTGGTCCGGCGGGGCCTGCAGGCCCAACCGCCCCACGCGCGCCTGGCTCTCCCTGAAGACCGCGGTCACCTTGCGGACCTCGGATGCCCCAGCTCATGCGGATCTCGCCGCGGATACACGGCGTTGCAGGTGTCACGATCCGTACGAGACCCGTTCTCGTCCGTTTGCAGGCGTCAATCGTTCCTTCATCTCGGGTTGCTGCACCTGCCACTGCGGCGACCCCGGCGAGACTGCATACGAGCGCGGCAGCAACCGCGCGTGAACGTCGTTTCACTCGGCTCGACCTCCTTGAGTTGTTGGTCGTCCGAGGGTGCCGCCTCGCTTGAGCCAGCGACAGTGTCCAAAAGGGACACCCCCACGTAACCATGCGGCAGTGTGGAGCGATCGGCACAGAATCGGCACACAACGGCCGCCTCAAGACATCGAGCGACGGATCGTTTACGATCGCGCGGTGCCCACCATTGGTGAGATCATGTCAGCCGATCTGCTCGCAGTGGCGGGGTCAATCACCCTCGCCGACGCCGCCAGGCAGATGCATGAGCGGCGCGTCGGCGCGGTTGTGGTGCTCGATGGAGAGCGGCTCGTCGGGATTCTCACCGAACGGGACGTCCTCCGAGCGGTTGCGACGGGCAAGGTGGATGGCCCGGTCTCGGCGTCAATGACCCACGGCCCCGACACGGTCGAGTCGACCGAGACGACGGGTCACGCCGCGAGCCTGATGATCCACGGTGGCTTCCGACACCTGCCCGTGGTCGACGGCGAGCGCACGATCGGGATCATCTCGATCCGAGATCTCATGCGTCTACACCTCGACGATGAGTCGCCCCGCGGCGCATAGGCGTGACCCGCAGCTTCTAGTAGCGGTAGTGATCCGCCTTGTACGGGCCTTCGATCGGAACGCCGAGATAGGCCGCCTGATCGTCGCGGAGCACCGTGAGCTTCGCGCCAAGCGCCTCGACGTGCAGCCTCGCGACCTTCTCGTCGAGATGCTTCGGTAGCACGTGAACCCCAATTGAATACTCGTCGGTTCGGGTGTACAGCTCGATCTGAGCGATCGTCTGATTCGAGAACGAGTTGCTCATCACAAAGCTCGGATGGCCAGTGGCGTTCCCGAGGTTCAGAAGCCGACCCTCGGACAGCAAGATGATCGCATGACCATCCTCGAACACCCACTGGTCGACCTGAGGCTTGATGTTGACGCGTTCGATGCCAGGCTCGCGGCCTAGACCAGCCATGTCGATCTCGTTGTCGAAATGGCCGATGTTGCCGAGCACGGCATTGTGCTTCATGCGCCGCATGTGCTCGATCGTGACGATGTCGCGGTTTCCGGTCGTGGTAATGACGACATCGGCCTCCTCGATCACGTCGTCGAGAGTCACAACCTCGTAGCCCTCCATCAACGCCTGGAGCGCGCAGATCGGGTCGATCTCAGTGACCGCGACCCTTGCACCCTGCGCGCGCAATGACTCGGCGGAGCCTTTGCCGACGTCGCCGTATCCGCACACAACGCACAGCTTTCCGGCGAGCATGAGATCGATCGCACGATTGATCCCGTCTACGAGCGAATGGCGACAGCCGTAGAGATTGTCGAACTTGCTCTTCGTTACCGAGTCGTTGACGTTGATCGCCGGGAAGAGCAATCGGCCCTCTTCGGCCATCTGGTACAGCCGATGGACGCCCGTGGTGGTCTCCTCGGTCACGCCCTTGATCTCCGCTGCGATGGCTGTCCACTTCTGCGGGTCGCGGTCGAGTGAGGCCGCAAGCGTCTCGAGGATGATCTTGAACTCGTGAGAATCCGCACCAGCCGGGTCGGGTACCGCGCCCGCCTTCTCAAACTCGACGCCCTTGTGGACGAGAAGCGTGATGTCGCCGCCATCGTCGAGCAGCATGTTCGGGCCACCGTCGGGCCACGTTAGGGCTTGCTCTGCGCACCACCAGTACTCCTCGAGCGTCTCGCCCTTCCAGGCAAACACGGGGATCCCACGCGGCTCATCGACGGTGCCGTCACGACCGACGACCACCGCTGCAGCCGCCTGATCCTGCGTTGAGAAAATGTTGCACGACGCCCAGCGAACCTCTGCTCCGAGCGAAGACAGTGTCTCGATCAGGACCGCGGTCTGGATCGTCATGTGCAGCGAACCCGTGATGCGCGCGCCACTCAGTGGCTGCGCATCGGCGTGCTCGCGGCGCAGCGCCATGAGGCCTGGCATCTCGTGCTCGGCGAGGGTCATCTCCTTGCGGCCCCAGGCAGCGAGCGAAAGGTCGGCGACCTTGTACTCGGTCGCGGGAAGTTCTCGTACAGCCATCTCAGTCATCGGATTCTCCAGGTTCAATAGTCGTCTCTCAATCCAGGAATTCGGAGTGCGTCCCAACAGATGGTACGCGTCAGGGCTCGGGCTGCGCGTGCCTGAGCAGACGACCCCCAGTACGATTCGTCCCTAATGAGTGCTCCTGCCCTGGCCCGCGCCGAAGGGCCCCGGCTGCGGATCAGCGGGACGTCCTACCCGGTGCTGTTACCGTCGATCCGCGACCCGCGGCTGCACCTCGCTTCGGTGATCATCTCGCTGCACGTGCTTGGCCAGGTCGCTTTTGGCTTTGACCTCTCGATCGCGCAGATCCTGGTCGCCCTTGGCACCGCAGGTCTTCTCGAGTTCACCATCGCCTTCGCGCGCGACAGGGTGATCATGTGGCCAGCGAGCGCGCTCCTCACCGGGAACGGTGTCGCCTTCATCCTCCGCGTCAACGGCACGGAGCATGGCGACTGGTGGAGCCTGAACGGATGGTGGGTGTTCTCCGGAACCGCGGCCATCGCACTGCTCTCGAAATACCTCATCCGCTTCAGAGGCGCGCACGTCTTCAACCCCTCCAACTTCGGTCTCGTCGTCTGCTTCCTCGCGATCGGCCCAGAGATCGCTGAGCCGCTCGATTTCTGGTGGGGGCCAATGTCCCCGTGGATGGTGCTTGCGCTAGCGATCATCGTCGGCGGGGGGCTCGCGATCCTTCGGCGCCTGCGCCTGCTCGAGGTCGCAGTGGTGTTCTGGGTGACGTTCGCGGCTGCGATCGGTGTGCTCGCCGCGAGCGGGCACATGATGACCGCCCGCTGGCACCTGGGGCCGATCGTCAACTGGGACTTCTGGCGCGTCGTCGTCTTCTCACCCGAGGTTCTCGTCTTCCTCTTCTTCATGATCACCGACCCGAAGACCATCCCGAGCGGGAGACTCGGCCGCCGGGTGTACGCGTTTTCGGTCGCTGTGATCGCAGCGCTCATGATCGCCCCCTTCACGACAGAGTTTCGAAGCAAGGTTGCCTTGCTCGGCGCGCTGACGATCGCGTGCGCAGCGTGGCCCCTTGTTCAGGCCATCGGCCCGACGGTGCTCGCGTGGGTTGAGCGCACACGTCCGCGGCTGCGTCTGGCGCTCGACGCACGAAGGGCACACGCAGGGACGGCGGTCGTTCTCTCTCTCTGCGTAGCGGGCCTGATCGCTCTTGCGGGAGCACCTGCTCGATTCAACCCGGGTGACGCCAACGCGGCCGTCCGTGACCCGAGCTCACTGCCTGCGATCACGATCGGTGCATCGGACGGGGTAGCGAGCGATCTCGACCGGGCAACGGCTCAACTGATTGCTCAGAACCTCGTCGACGACCTGAGCGTCAGCGCAAGGGCCCTCTGGGAACGCGATCCCGAGCTGGCAGCCGAGGGCGGTGCAGGGTCGTGGCTCGGCGCGCTGCTCCGCCGCATCGG
This sequence comes from Actinomycetes bacterium, assembly GCA_031400835.1. Lineage (GTDB taxonomy): Bacteria > Actinomycetota > Thermoleophilia > Gaiellales > Gaiellaceae > Gaiella. Next base: position 16,055 of record JANNQQ010000213.1, read on the forward strand.
CACTCCATCAACGGAGGCGGTCGTGATGGCCGAGTACGACCTGGACACCCTCGCGCTCCGCCTTGAGCCAGGAGATGGGCAAGGCCCGCCGTCCGTAATCGCGGTGATGACGGGGCAGGTCCAGCTCTCGAGGTTCCGTGGCTCGCCTCCACGAGTGTTCGATCCAGAGCCACGCCGTGCGTTCACGCAGACCCTCGAGCTCACCGAGCGCACGGGAAGGTGGGTGATCGTTCGGTCGCGTGCCTCAGATCCCGCGGTTCTCGCCATGGATGATGCCGCCCTCCCGCCTGCAGCTGGCGGGTCAGGAACCACCCTCGCGAACGTCGCCCCCAGCGTCGGGCTGTCGTTCCGGCACGGTGCGTTCCGCTTTGACGTAAACGGCGACCCGCCGGCGATGATGGGTGGTGGCGTCTGCTGGCTGGACTACGACGATGACGGTTGGCTTGACCTCTACGTCGTCAACTCCTATTCCGATCTCGACATCTTTCGCTGGGAAGAGCGCGATGGGCTACCGCGTAACGCTCTCTTCCACAACGTCAAGGGCCGCTTCGTAGACGTGAGCGAAGGCTCGGGCGCCGACCTCGCCGCACGCGGGAACGGATGCGTCGCAGCCGACCTCGACGGAGATGGACGAACCGACCTCTACGTCACCACCGTCGGGAACGACGCACTCCTCTGGAATGAGGGTGGCGGCCACTTCCGTGATGGTGCAAGCCACGCAGGGATCACGGGCTTCAGTTGGCACGCAGGCGCCGCGGTCGGAGACGTGAATGGTGACGGCCTTCCCGACCTGTTCGTCGCCGGATACACCGATATGAATGCGCCGATCGCCGGGTCGAGCGAGGGCTTCCCGTCCGATCACCGCGGCGTCGCAGATCGCCTCT
>JANNQQ010000214.1:0-14722 GCA_031400835.1 Actinomycetes bacterium
GGCGAGCACGTTGTCGACGTTGAGAAACGGCTCGCCCATGCCCATGAAGACGAGGTGGTTGAGCTCGTCGGTGCGGCGGAAATGCAGCACCTGGTCGAGAATCTCCGACGGGGTCAGGTTACGGCCGAAGGCCATCTGACCCGTCGCACAGAACGTGCATGTGAGCGGACAGCCCGACTGTGACGAGACGCAGACAGAGCGCCGTCCGTCGTGGTAGCGCATGAGGACGGCCTCGACCGGATGGCCGTCGGAGGTGTGAAAGAGCGTCTTCGTGGTGCCGTCCTTCGCTCGCTGTTCGCTGACGACGGTCAGCGTCGAGAAGGGCAGCTCGCTTGCAAGGGTCTGACGGAGCTGCTTTGGGAGATTCGTCATCCCATCAAAGCCCGAGATTCCGCGCGCCGTCCACTCCCAAACCTGTTTGGTTCGAAACGTCGGCGCGCCAGCAGACGCGAGCGTCTGCTCAAGCAGGTCAAGATCCACGGTCGAACCTTAGATGGCGACGGCGATGAGCTCGGTCTTGCTTTCAGCAGGCTCAACGAGCCCTGGGCCATCCGCGATCTCAGCCTCACTCGCAAGCTTCGCGACTTCAAGGTCGACCGTCTGCACGCGGTTCTTCCCGTGGCGCTTTGCCTGGTAGAGAGCGGTGTCGGCCGCGTTGAACAGATCATCGGCAGTTTTGGCGTGCTCGCCGAACGTCGCGACTCCGATCGAAAGGGTCACGACGTCGACACCGGGGACCTCGAGAGCAGCTACCCGCTCGCGCAAGCGCGTGAGCGCGCGGATGGACGTCTCAGAAGGGCCAGTGATCATGATTGCGAACTCGTCTCCGCCAATGCGGTAGGCCTCGCCTACCTCTGGCATGACACGCGCGACGGCCGCGAGCAGCAGGTCTCCGACCTGGTGGCCAAGTCGATCGTTGACCCGCTTGAACTCGTCAACATCGATCAGGCACAACGACGTGACGGAGGTTGCTGGGTAGCGCTCGATCTCCTGTCCAAGCCGTTCGTGAAACGCGCGGTGGTTGCCGAGCCCGGTGAGAGGATCGGTCTTTGCGAGCCGCAGGGCTTCGAGCTCGCCGAATACCGACCGCTGGTACAGAGCTACTGCAAGGAGCGGGCCGACGAGAGCCACGATGAGGATGGGTGATCGAAGCCAAAGCACGGCAAGAATCAACGAGATGGATCCCATGAGCGCGAAGGGAATTGCCGTCCAGCGCGCCGACTGGATCATGACCGCACCAACGCTGGTCGCCGATGCCCGCGCCACGACGGCGCCGACGAGCGCGACGTTGACGACATAGAACGCAAGCGACGCAAGCACGGTTGCTACCACGAGTCGACCAGCTGTCTCGTGTGGGCCGATGTAGTGCACCACGATTCCGGCAGCTGCGCTCGCGAGCGCGTATGTCGCACTGTTGTATGCCAGACGCACGAAGGGGCGGCGTTGAGCGAGCTCGATCGCTGCCCTGGTCAGCAAGCCGAGCAGCGTCGCGACCTCCCAGTCGAAGAGCAGAGCCGCTCCGACGAGGAACGCCGCTGCGAGCGACACGCCACCAGCCGACACGCCCTCGACGCGGACGGGGTTTGCCTCCGCGATGACGGCGGCAACGAGAAGAATGAGCGCGCCGATCGCGGTTCGGAGCACGAGCTCGCTGGTGGCGATGGACATCACGGCTGCCGCGCTCACCGCGACACCGCCGATCGTCACGGGTACGACAATGGGGGCCAGGCGCGGTGCCGCCCGCAGCTGACCCCCGATGACCGGAGCGTTGACTGCTCTGGTCATCTTCGACCTAGAACGTCTCCGGGGGCCACACGTGGAGCCAATGGAAACCGCCGCCGACCGCTGCGAACACGACGAGCGCCGCGATCACGACCAGCATCACTGATTGCCGCCAACGAAACATGCTCTCTCCTCTAGCCGCATTCCGCGCACCGCACGTGCGCAACGCTTCGGATCTTGGTCGACCGACGCCAGAATGCAGCCCCCGGCCGGGGGATACCCATCCCTCGATCGGAGGTTCGGGACGATGCCGATGTGACCTAAGGCGGTCGCGACGGCCGGCAAACGGTGTCAGACCCGGTTGGCGCAACGTTCCCCTCCTGTGCCGATCGCTCCACAACCCCGGTAGCGTGGGGGCGTGATTGACCTTCGTTCGGACACGGCGACGCGCCCCACGGCCGGGATGCGCGCTGCGATCGCTGAGGCGGTCGTCGGTGACGAGCAGCGTCGAGAGGATCCGACCGTCAGCGAACTCCAGCAGCGCGCTGCGGCGCTTCTTGGTCACGAGGCGGCTCTGTTCCTCCCAACGGCAACGATGGCGAACCAGATCGCGCTCAAGCTCCACTCACGCCCCGGTGATGTTCTAATCGCCGAGCGGCTCGCGCACATCGTCATCTACGAGTACGGCGGGGCTGCTGCGCACGCCGGGCTCATGATCGAAACGATCGAGGGGCAGAACGGGATGATCTCGGTCGAGCAACTCGACGCAATCACCATCCCCGGGACGAAGTCGGCCGACCAGCGACCGGCGATCCTTGCGCTTGAGACGACCCATAACTCGTCCGGTGGACGCTGCCTGCCGCTTGATGGGATCGCGAAAGTAACCGATTTCGCCCGCGAGCGAGGCCTGCGGACGCACCTCGACGGTGCCCGGCTCATGAATGCGGCGACTGGGCTCGATGTAGCCGCGTCGGCAATCGGGTCGCATTTCGACACCGTGACGCTGTGTCTGTCAAAAGGGCTCGGCTGCCCGCTCGGCGCCGTGCTTGCGGGCTCAAGCGACACCATCGAGCGCGCGTGGCGCGAGAAGCATCTCTTTGGCGGCGCCATGCGGCAGGCTGGAATCATCGCGGCGGCGGGCGTTTATGCCCTTGAGCACCACGTCGATCGGCTTGCCGTCGACCATGCGCGCGCTCGTCGTCTTGCCGAAGGATGGCTTGGCGCGGGGCTGCCGGTAAGCCTGGAGCAGGTGGAGACCAACTTCGTGCAGCTTCACATCGGGGCGCTGCAACTCGACCGCGATACCGCGCTCACGCGACTCCGCGAGGTTGGTGTTGGCCTGTCATCGACGATCAACCCCCACGTCATTCGCGCCGTGACGCACCTCGATCTTGTCGACGACGACATCGAACGGGCTATCGAGCTTGCTCCGCCCGCGCTCCTCAGTTCCGGCTAGGAGCCTGTAACACCATGAGCAGCGTGCTGTCCGCGGTCGGCTGGGTGGCAGGCGCGGTGCTGCGCTCCTCCTGGCCAGCGATCCAGAACGCGACTGCGACGATGACGTACGCGGCGAGAAGAATCCCGCCGCGTAGTCGTGACGTTCGGCCGTCGTAAAGTGCAATAGCGGTGATCACGAGCGCGAATGTCAGCGCGCCGACCTCGACCTGGCGAAAGCCGAGCGCGAGTGGGTCGAGGAACCATGACAGCAGTGTCACCACGGGGATCAAAAACACCGCGACCTGAGCCGCCGAGGCAAGGGCAATCTCTGTCGCGAGCGCGATCTTGCCGCGGAATGCGACGACGACCGCGCCGCCGTGCTCGGCTGCGTTGCCGACAATCGCGACGATGACAGCCGCGACGAAGAAGTCGCTCATCCCCGCTTGCTCTGCGAACACCTCAAGTGAGCCGACAAGGATCTCCGCCACCAGTGCCGTGACCACGGTCGCAATGCCCAAAGCTGCCAGCGACTTCTGGAACGACCAGCCCACGATCTCGTCGTCCGAGGAGAGATGCATGGCCCGATGGCGCCGAAGCGAGTAACCCGTGACGATCACGTAGATCACAAGGAGTGCGATCGAGATCGGGACGGAAAGATTGACGATCGCATCCCGGTCGGGATCGCCATTCCAGCTCGGGATCGCGGGGATGAGGAACAGGACGATCGCAACGCCAATTGCTGCGAACGATACGAGGCTCGACCACCGATCGGCCTGACCCCGACCACCGGCGACCAGTGAGAACCCGAGGACGAGCAGGAGGTTGCCGATCACCGAGCCGGTCAGCGAGCCTCGCACGACCTCGGTGAGTCCCTGATTGACTGCAAGCAGCGCGATGATCAGTTCCGGCGCGTTGCCGAACGTGGCGTTCAGGAAACCGCCGATCCCGGGACCCGTATGCTCGGCCGCGTGCTCGGTTGCTTCGCCGATCAGCCAGGCAAGCGGGATCAGGGCGATCGCAGCCAGAATGAACTCGGTTGTCTCCGGAAGATCGGCCGCATAGTGGAGCACCACGACGACTGGCGCGAGAAGCAAACCGGCAAAAAGAACGCGGCGTATCATCGGCACTAGCCTACCGGCGTCTTCGCGCGGAGCTACCGGTACCCGACGCTGACGTCAAGTCTTGCGCAACCAGGGTGGAAGTCGCCACCATTCACTTGATGAGCGACACGACCGGCACCCGGACCGTCCCAGCAGAGCTACCCCTACGCCCGCAGGACGAGGTCAGCTGTCACCGTTGCGAGGTGCATTGCGACAAGGTCGTGTACCCCGGTGCGTGCCTCGAGAGGTCGTGTCCCTTCGTCTACGCATACGAGGCGTTCGGGCATACCTACATGGGCTGCATGCAGAAGGTCTTCGATGTCGAGATTGACCTTGACGCGCTCAGGACGCTCGAGAGTCGTTCGGACGGCTTCGGCGCTATCGTCGCTCGGCGGGCGCCATTGCCGATGTGCCGGGCCGAAGTAGCTTCGTGCTTCGAGGGGCGCCGAGATGACGTGGGCTGTCGCAATCCCGAGTTCTTCGAGGTTCCAGTGTCTCGACCGAGCTTCCGCGTTATCGCGCGCTTCTAGGCGAAGCGGCCGGGACCTGTTTCCACCGCCGAGGACGGCGCTTCATGCCGGCTCGGTGAAGCTCTCGGAGACGATTGAGCTCGTCCCGATCGGGGCCGTGCCCCTCGGGTCCCGGTGTTTCGAGGATCGCGGGTAGCTCCTGGAAGGCAGGGTGCGCGAGGAAGATTCCAAGCCCGTCTCCCAGCTCGCCCTCACCGATAGACGCGTGGCGGTCTCGGTTCGTGTTGAGCCCGGCAGCAGCGTCGTTGACGTGGAGGCAGCGAAGTCGGTCGAGCCCGAAGCGATCGTCGATCTCCGCGAGCGCCGAGTCGACAACTACCGGGTCGGTGACGTCGACCCCAGACACCCACCAGTGGCACGAATCAAGGCACACACCGAGGCGGGGATGGCGGTTGAGCGCATCGAAGAGCTCGGCTAGCTCGTCCGTCGAACGTCCGATCGTGCCACCCGCACCTGCCGAGTTCTCCATCAGGAGCCAGAGATCGTCGGTGGTGGCCTCGAGGAGGCTCCGCAAGGCGGGCACAACCCGCTTGCTCCCGATCGCGAAACCCGCACCGAGATGCGAGCCGACGTGAAAGATGACGCCCTCTGCACCGATTGCGGAGGCCGCTTCAAGCGACGAGCGCATCGCAGCAACAGACTTCTTGTGGATCTCCTTGTCGGGACTTGCGAGATTCACGAGGTAGAGCGCGTGACACACGACGGCCTTGATTCCGACTTCTGCGCGACGCGCCCGGAACCGCTCGATCTGCTCCTCTGAGTGCGCAGTCGGCCGCCACATCCGTGGACTCTGGGTGAAGACCTGGATCGCGTCGCACCCGAGCTCCTCCGCCCGATCGACCGCATTCGAGATGCCCCCTGCGGACGAGACGTGTGCGCCGAAGAGCATTGGGCCAACGCTACCTAGAGGCTTGAGGCTTGACGTGCGTTCGTGCGTAGCGGGCCGCGCATAGGCTGGCCGGATGGCGTCGCTCCGGGATCGGTTGGGCGCGCTCCAGGAGCGCGATTTCCGCCTGCTCTTTCTCGCGACCACGGTCACCACACTCGGCGATCGGGTCGCGGGCATCGCACTTGCCTTCGCCGTGCTCGACCGTGGCTCGGCGACCGCGCTCGGCATCGTTTTCGCGGCGCGTCAGGGGGTTGAAGCGCTCGTCGCTCTCTTTGGCGGAGTTCTCGCCGACAGGTTGCCTCGCAACCTCGTGCTGGTCGCAGCTTCGATTGTTCAGGCGGTGGCGCAGGTCGGTACCGCGGCGGTGGTCTTCGGTGCCGCCGACGGGATCTGGCCGATCGTCGCTCTGCAGGCGCTCTACGGTCTTGGTGCTGGGGTCGTAATCCCCGCTGAGGTCGGGCTCGTTCCTCAGACGGTGAGCGCGCCGCGGCTTCAGCAGGCGAACGCGCTCCAGGGACTGACACGCAATCTCGTGGGGATCTTCGGGCCTGCTGCGGGCGGCATCCTGGTGGTCGTCGGTAGCCCAGGCTCGGCGCTTGCGGTCGATGCCGCGAGCTTCGTCGTCTGCGCCGCACTGCTGTGGCGGATCCGGATCGCCCCGCGCGCCGCCCGCGAGGAACGGACGGGAATGCTGACCGATCTACGCGTCGGCTGGCGGGCGTTCACCTCGCTCACCTGGTTGTGGGCATCGGTGATCCTCTTTGGGATCGGGAACTTGTTCTGGACAACGTGGATCATTCTCGGCCCCGTTGTCGCGAAGGCCGAGCTCGGTGGCGCAGGCCCGTGGGCGTTCGTTCTCACGGTCGGAGGTCTCGGCTCGATACTTGGGAGCGTGCTCGCGATCCGCCTGCGACCGCGGCGCCCCCTCGTTGCCTGCACGCTCGCGGCGTTCCCGCTGTCGTTCCAGCTTGTCGCCCTCGCCCTCGTGACCCCGGCATGGGTGTTGGCCGTCACCGCGTTCTTCGCCGGAGTCGGGATCTCAATCCACGTGACGCTCTGGTTCACGCTCTTCCAGCGGGAGATCCCAGAGGAGATCCAATCGCGCGTCAGCTCGTATGACGCCCTTGGGTCATTCGTCCTCATGCCCCTGGGAATGGCCGCGGCAGGCCCGGTCGCGGACGCAATCGGGGTTGCGACCACTCTCTGGATCGCGATCGCGGTGATGTGGACCTGCTGGGTTGGCATTCTCGCGCTTCCATCCGTCCGCGGCCTGCGCGCCAGGTCACCCGGGGTGACCGAGGTAGCGGCGTGACTACCATCCTCGCCTGATGAGTGTCCGCGTCCGCATGGCTCCAAGTCCAACCGGGTTCCTCCACATCGGGAGCGTCCACACGTTCCTCTTCAACTGGCTCTTCGCACGGGGCAATGGTGGCGAGTGCTTGCTCCGAATCGAGAACACAGACACGAGCCGCGAAGTTGCGGAGGCGGTTGAGCAGATCCAGCGCTCACTCCAGTGGATCGGAATCGACTGGGACGGGCCGGTGACGTTCCAGCTCGACGCGATGAAGCGCTGTCGCGAGCTCGCTGCGAAGCTTGTCGTCGAGGAACGGGCGTATGAGGACGAGGGTGCGATCCGCTTCCGGATGCCAGACGACGGCGTGACCGGGTGGGATGACGGTGTTCGTGGTCGCATTGAGGTGCCAAACGACAAGCTCGAGGACGTCGTGATCGTGCGCTCCGACGGGCGTGCGACCTACAACTTCGCCTCGCCCGTCGAGGACATGGACGACGGGATTACCCACGTCATACGTGGTGACGATCACATCTCGAACACCCCGAAGCAGATCCAGATTCTCCGGGCACTCGGCCACGAGCCACCCGTGTACGCACACGTCGGCAGCATTCTCGGGCCGGACGGAAAGAAGTTGTCCAAGCGTCACGGTGCCGTATCAGTAGACGAGTTCCGCGACGGGGGGTATCTCCCTGAGGTGTTGATCAACTTCCTCGCGCTCATCGGCTGGGCGCCCGACGGCGAGACCACGATTATGAGTCGGGACGAGATCACCGAACGGTTTTCTCTCGAGGCCGTGTCCGCGAGCCCGGGGACATTCGACCTCGCCAAGCTCGACTGGATGAACGGTGTGTATCTTCGCGCGCTCCCGCCGAGTGAGTACGCCGAGCGGCTCGTTGGTTGGCTCAACGAGCATGGCCACGACTGGCCGGCCGATCGTGTGCACGCGGCTGCGCCTCTCGTCCAAGAGAAGATCGGCCGGCTGGCCGAGTTTCCGGACTTCGCGGGGTTCCTGTTCCATGATGTGGAGGCAGACCCCGATCTCCTTGACGCCGGGATTCTCGCAGCAGCCGCCGATGTGCTCGAGGCGACGGAGCCCTGGTCGACCGAGGCAATAGAAGTGGCCTTGAAAGGCCTCTGCGACACGTTGAATCAGAAGCCCAAGGTGGTGTTCGCGCCGATCCGAGTGGCGATCACCGGCTCACGGATCTCACCTGGGCTCTACGAGAGCCTCGAGCTCGTCGGGCGCGACGTCTCGCTTGCACGACTTCGGACGCCGTAGCGCCTCAAACGAGGTACCTCGATCGAGGGACACCCCACCCTTCCAGGGGGTAGAGGGACACCGTTCGAGGGACGATGGGGTAAGCGATGCGTCGTCCCGCATTGCCCGTTCGAGCAGTCCGCGCCGTCGTCCCCGCGGGCAGTACCCCGGTTTTTACCGGGACATCTGTCCGCGACCCCGCACTTGAGCGGCGGCTCGCGGGCGTCTGTATCGCTGCTGTCGCGCTGCTCGGGATCCCCGCGATCATTGGGCCTAGCGTTTCGCTCGGCCGCATCGAGCTCGCGATCCTTGTTGCCCTAGGCGTGCTTCTCGGCTGTCTTGTTGCCTATGACGATGCCGAGCTGCCTCGCTGGGTTGTGTTCGCGGGTGGGGTTACCGTCAGCGCACTCGTTGCCACCGCGGCCCTGGTCGATCGCCCATTCTGGCCCGCTCTCGCATCCGTGCTGGCGTTGCTCGTGCTGTGGTTCTCGACCTTCTACTCTCCCCGCGTCGCACTTCTCCAGGCTGCGGCGGGAGCGTCGGTTTTTGGCATAGCGGCTGGACTCCACGTCGGCGTGGTCGCCGGAGTGGGTATCGCAGCCCTCGTCGGTCTGACGCTTGTCGCTTCCGCGGCTCTGCTCGGCCGGCTGCATGGTGGCGCGGCGGGGATGATCGCGAGTGACCGGGCGACGTTCGAACGGCGCCTCGTCGAGGGGGAGAGCCTGCTTCGCGACACTGAGGCTCGGTATCGCCTTCTGATCGAAGCCCTGCCTCTCGTCACGTATGTCAGCTCGCTCGACGGTCACGGGTCGCGTCAGTACGTGAGTCCCCAGATTGAGGAACTGCTCGGCTACCCGGTCTCCGAGTGGACCGCCACGACGCTCGAGAAGGCGCTGCATCCCGACGAGCGCGAACGGGTTCTCGTGGCCCGCGCCTACCACGTCGAGACCGGAACCCCGTACCGCGACGAATATCGGATCGTTCGGGCCGACGGCACCGCTCTTTGGGTGCTCGACGAGGCCGTGGTGGAGTCCGACCGCGATGGCAAGCCCGTGCAGATCCGCGGATACCTCCAGGAGATCAGCGACCGCCGTCGACTTGAGGAGCAGCTTGCGCACCGCGCGTTGCACGATCCGCTCACGGGTCTTCCGAATCGGACGCTGCTCCTCGAACGGCTCCAGCATTGGGCGAGCCGTCGGACGCCTTGCTCAATCGCAGTGCTCTACCTCGACCTCGACGATTTCAAGTACGTGAATGACCGGCTGGGTCACGCGGCAGGCGACGCTGTGCTCATGGAGGTCGCGCAGCGGGTGTCGACCTGCGTCCGCCCCGAGGACACCATCAGCCGCATCGGCGGTGACGAGTTCGCGATCGTGCTCGAGGAGATAGACCCGGAGGAGGCAGAGATCGTCGCCGGGAGAATCATCACTGCGATCTCCTCGCAGCCCATTTCCACGGCTGGCCAGGACCTGGTGATTGGGGCAAGCATCGGCATCTCCTCGAGCCCCGGCACGGGTCGGCTGTCGGCCGATCTTGTTCTCAACCACGCCGATATGGCGATGTACGAGGCCAAGGGTGAAGGGAAGGGCCAGACCGCGGTGTACGCAGTTGAGATGAGCGCGGGCGCTGCAACGCGGCAGCGGATGCGCTCCGAGCTAGGCCGGGCTCTGGAGGAGGGCGAGTTCGAGCTGCACTTCCAGCCCATCGTTTCGCTCGTCGACCAGAACGTCGTTGGAGCGGAGGCGCTGATCCGTTGGCGTCACCCGCTGCACGGGATCGTCTCACCTGCCCAGTTCATCGACATCGCGGTCGAGACCGGACAGATCGTCCAGCTCGGCCGCTTCGTGCTGGACGAAGCGTGCCGTGCGGCTGCGCTCCTGCGGGCGACGGCGAACTCGTCGCTGTGGGTCACGTTCAATCTCGCGCTCAGGGAACTCCGTGAGCGCGACATCGTCGAGACCGTCCAGGACGCTCTGGCGCGCCACGGTGTGCGGCCGGAGGCACTCATGGTCGAGATCACAGAGGCAGCTTTCCTTCCGGATGAGCGTCCCACGACGATGCGTCTCCATGCTCTCAAAGAGCTAGGGCTCCGCATGGCGATCGACGACTTCGGCACCGGGTACTCGTCGCTCAGCTACCTCACACGCATTCCCGCCGACACGGTGAAGCTTGCTCGACCGTTCATCGTTGCGTTGGATACCGACGGCCCCGAGGCCACGCTCGCGCAGGCAGTTGTCCGGCTCTGCGACGACCTTGGCTTCTCGACCATCGGCGAAGGCATTGAAACCGTCCGTCAACACGAGCGGCTGCTTGAGCTCGGCTGTCCTCTCGGCCAGGGATACCTGTTCGCGAAGCCCATGCCGCTCCAGACGCTCATCCGGATGATCGAGGCGGGAAAGCTCCTCTCCGAACCGGTGGTTGCCGCCGTCTAGCGGTGTGAGGGCTGAGGTGGGCGTCGTTGAGGTGCTCGCTCCTACGGCAGAGCGCCCGACCAAGCGGACGCGCACGGGAGAGCTCGCGAACCTGACGGCGAGCTAGCGAATGCCGTTACGTTGCGACGCGCGGAGGCGTTGCTCGGCGACTGCGGCATCAACCCGACTGTGGATGTCCTGCCGCTGCTCCGAGAGGAGACGATCCTCCTCGAGGAGCGTGCTCAGCTGCTCGGCTGAAGCATCAAGGTGCGCATACCCGCCGCCTTTGAGAAAATCGATCCGACGGTGGAGCGTCGTCCGCGTGGCGGACAGACGCTTCTCCTCGGCGAAGAGCGCCGCCACGAGTCCGTCGAGAGCCACGTTATCGAGCGTGACTGGATCAACCTGGATTTCGATCTTGGTCTCGGGCATGTCATGTCTATCGGCTCGGTGGGGCGTGATCTGAAGTGCGAACCGACCGTCACCTCTCCGTCACGATCTGGTCACCGGATGGTTTCCCATCCCTGGCTGAGGTCACTGGAGGATCCATCCGGCAGTGATTCGTTCAAACGGGGAGGGAACAGAATGAAACGCAGTGCGGTGTTGGTCGTTGTGACCGGCGCGCTGACCTTGGCGGCGGTGGCCTTTGCGAGCGTGGTCATCCCACCGACGAAGGCGACGCTTCCGCCTGATCAGACATCGATCGGCTCGGGGCTCGGCCGCGAGTGGTTCCTCGGAGGGTTCAGCGGTCTCGCGCCGATTGGCCAGTCCGGTGACGAGTACTGGACGATCACGGATCGCGGACCGAACCTTGACGAGGGTCAGGGCAATACCTGCGTCGACGACGGCAAGATCTATCCGTTGCCCTCGTTCGCGCCCGAGATCGTGCGGATTGGTGTCGCCGGATCGTCGATCACGATCAAGCAGAGGATTCCGCTTCGCTTCTCGAGCGGGCCGGCGGTCGGCTATAGCGTTCGCCCTGCACCGAAGAACGAGGTCTCTTACGGGCCGGCCTGCGAGCCGCTCGGGACGAGTCCCCGCGGTATCGACAGCGAGGGCATCGTCGTGGACAAGCGGAACGGCGGGTTCTGGATCGCCGATGAGTATCTCCCGAGCTTGATGCACGTCACGAACAAGGGGCTGGTTGACGTGCGCATCGTTCCGGAGGGAACGGGGGGAACCGTCTCGGCGTCTGGAGCGAAGGTCGTCGAGGGTTTCCCTGCCGGCATCGGGGAGTGGTTCCGACCCAATCGCGGTTTCGAGGGTGTCGCGATCTCCGGTGACGGCAAGACGCTCTACACCGCTCTGCAGAGCCCGATGGAGTATCGGCCACCAACTCCAAGTCCTGACCCGAGGAATTCGCTTGCGCTCCGCGTCTTCAAGTTGGATATCCGCAAGGTCAAGGCTCCAGTGGTGACGAACCAGTGGATCTACCCGCTGGACAAGAGCCCGACGGCGAACCGGCCACTCGCGGACAAGGTGTCGGAGCTCGTCTGGATCGGCGATGACAAGGTGCTGGTCGAGGAGCGAGACGACCCGACCGCCGATGTCGATAACCCGCAGAACACGGTGAACACGCGGCTGTACCTGGCGGACTTCGGCGTTGCGACCGCCATCCCCGCTGGCAGCAAGTGGAACGGCGCAGCGTCGCCCGAAACCGGCGGCAAGACGCTCGATCAGTGGTACATCCCGGGGCAGGTAGGTGCACCAGCTGACCTCCCGATCGCTGCCTCGAAGTGCCTGTGGGCCGATGTAGCGGCGATGCTCCGCGGGGCCGGGTTTACCGACCCCAACGATCCCACCGTGCCACCACGGGCAGGCAACGGGAAGCTCGAGGGGATCGCCTACATCCCCGCGAACAACCTGCTCGCAGTGTTGAACGACAACGACTTCGGGATCTTCTCGCCGATCCCGTCACAGTTGAACGTGCTCGCGGCTCCGAAGGGGTGCTCTCCGGTCTGAACGTCTGGTCATAACGACTCGGGGGCGGGGTGTGAGAGGGGCCGGGAAACCGGCCCCTCGCATTTCTCGGCGTTGCGGTGTACGCATGACGTATCGCCAATGTCGGCTCTCTGTCACCTGAGCGGCTCCGTCCGACCGGTTCTCTAAACTATTCTCAATGCTGGCAACACTCGAGGATCGTGGTTGGGAGGAACGCCTTGCCGAAGGCCGCCGCGAAATGTGGGAGGGTCAGACAACCCGGGCGGACGCGTTGGCGAGTATGGCGGCGCATCTGAATGCTGCGACTGCGCATTGGCTTGAGCTTCTGTGGGAGATCCACGAGAAGGGTGACAGCAACGATCTAAAGAGCTTCGTTGCGTGGCGCTGCGGCATTACGGGGCGCGAGGTGCGCGAATATTTGCGCGTCGCCGAGGCGTTGCAGGATTTGCCCGCTACCCGGGCTGCGTTTGCTCGGGGTGAGCTGACGTTTACGAAGGTGCGGGCATTGTCGAGGGTCGCGAATCCGGTGTCGGAGGAGCGTCTGCTTGAGCTCGCCAGCGTGTTGACCGCGTCGCAGCTTGAGCGTGCGTTGCGCGCCTATCGTCGGATCGCAGAGCGTGACGCGCACACCGCACACGAGCTGGAATATGTTGACTGGTACCTCGACGATGATGGCTCGCTGATCTTGCGTGCGAGGCTCGCCGCGGAGGACGGTGTGCTGGTGATCAAGGCGCTTGATGCCGCGCGCGAGCGGGTGCTTGAGCGCCGCCGTGAGGAGCGGGCCGCAGCGGCAGACACCGTCGCGCCCGACAGCGTGACGTCGGAGGGCGTGAGCATGGAGCTTCCCCGGCCGGCACGGGTGGAGGCGCTGCTCGACCTCGCAGAAGCATCGGTCGCGGCGACCGACGAGTCGCGGCATGATCGCACCCGGCTGGTCGTGCATGTTGATGCTGCCGCGCTCATTGCGGATGGTGCGGGGCGCTGCGAGCTTGAGGATGGCCCGATCATCTCTGCCGAGACCGCCAGGCGGCTCGGGTGCGACACCGAAACCTTCACACAGGTCGGACGAGACGGGCTACCGGTCAGCGTGGGACGCGCGCGACGGACAGTGCCACCGGCGCTCCGTCGGCTGCTTGAGGCGCGAGACGACAAGGTCTGCTGCTTCCCCGGCTGCGAGAACCAACGTCACTTGCAAGCGCATCATCGAACCCACTGGGCCCACGGCGGCGAGACAAGCCTCGACAACCTGGTGCTGCTCTGCTTCGATCATCACCGGTTTGTGCACGAGGGCGGCTTCACCATCGAAGACGACATCGAGAGCGGGATCCGTTTCCGTAATCGCTATGGCATCGTCCGCTCGATTGCACCGCCAAGGCCGCCACCCGGCAGCCTCGACGGGGTCATCGCCTCAAACGACGATCGCGGACTCGAGATCGGCCCGAACACGAACCACAGCGGCACCGGCAACCCACTCCGACTGCGTCTATCCGACACGGCGATCACAAGCTGCTTCGTCGGCTGACAAGAGCCAGTTGACGGGCATACGCGGCTCGTGTGCGCGAACTGCGGCTCGTGGCTCCCCCCGACGCGAAGGGCTGACGCGTCTACCAAGGGGTCGACGAGCCGGACGATCAGTCCGAGACGTTCGTGTTCTGTCCCGAGTGCGCGGAGCGGGAGTTCGGCGAGGTGGGGTAGCGGGCCGTCCCAGGGTTCGGGGAACTTCACCCGAGCTGGATGACAAGAAGTCCAGGCGTCTGGGGTGGCTAGCGCGAGCGAACCGCGATGACCAGGCTGGCTGCGCCCGCAACCATCAAGGCTGCGAGGATTGCCCATCCACTGCGAGGAGTCGTCGAGTACAGGATGAGCGTTACGCCCTCCTCACCCTCGATGTCATTGAACGATTGGGCAGCCCATCTCCAGCCAACGATTGCGCCAAGCCAGAAAGCTGACCCGGCCGTGAGCACGATCCCGGTGACCAGCGAAACCCAGAATCGGCGCGGATGTCGCATCGTCTGAGCGTGGTCGTGCCTTATCGCGATGTCAATGACCGGCCCTGAGGCGTTGGGGCCTGCTCTCCCTCGGGCACCGGCCTGATTATCGTCAAGTCGTGGCGCGGATTCTTGAAGAGCATTTCGAGTTC
>JANNQQ010000215.1:0-2478 GCA_031400835.1 Actinomycetes bacterium
GCGAGCCGCGCCAGCGGCCGCGACCGCTCGCCCGGCCGCCCTCGCGAGCGCCCCGCCGGCGCGGGCCCGTCGACGGGCGCCCGGTGGTCGCCGACGTCACGGCCGCCACGACGCTGCCTCGTGAGACGCGACCCCCGCCAAGACACACGATGACGCGCGGGGCGCTGCCGACGACGAGCACTCGGTTCAGCCGTTCTTCAGCAACGGCTCGGTAGTTTGGCGATCCCTCTCATCGAGGATGTCGCAAAGGAGTCGCTTCGTCCTCGCACTGAGCGCCTCGCGATTCTCGGGTGTGACGTGGCCTTCGGTGAGGAAGACACGCACGCGTCGGCTCGATATTTCCTCCATCCACGCGAGCTCGCGCACGAGCTTCGAGGATTTCACGATATCGACAGGTTGCTGCCCGACACCCCCTACCACCCACAACCTGGATTCGCGCAGGCCGAGCTCGGAGCCCGTTTCCCGCGAGGGTGTGAGGTTTGGGTCAACGCCGAGGAAGAGCAGCCTCGGCTTGAGCGGGACGTCGATGAGGACCTCGCCCGGCTTGAGGGTCTTCCCGGGCACGAGGCCCTTCTGCAGCGCTTCCAGGAGGTCGCTCTCGAGCGAGCTGGAATAGCACCTCACCAAGCGGAGCCAAAGAATCCCGTCCGCCGATCGCGCGGAGTCGTGCGAGACGGACGCGACGCGCTTGTATGCCAGGCGCCGGAAGGACGCGATGAAGCCCAGCGGGGAGTGCGCGCTGTCGCCGAATCTCTTCGAGAACTCACCGTCCAGATATCTGACGGCCTCCATGTCCGTGAAACATCCGCTCGTCTTGAGGTATTCACGGAAGGTGAACACCTTCGCGCGCATCAGCTGCTGAAACGTGTACTTCACCGCCGCCATGATTCCCCTGTTCATGTGGTGCCAGTAAACGTTTCGGTACATCCAGTAGACCGCGGCGAGCACGGCCTCCACCGCTGACAGCGCTTTCTCGTCGATCGCAAGGCGTGGGACGCCATCGATCCATGCGACGCGCAAGCCCTCGAGAAGGCTTGTGATGTCGACTTGCCGGCCGAAAGCCACGCCTGCGGCGTCGCTATCCTGCATAAGGTAGGCGACCCTATCCGCGTCGATGAGACCCGCGATGATGTCGCGGCCGAGCTGCGCCACGGGGTCCTGATTCAGGTCGCGTGGTCCTTTCTGGAGCATGTACGCGACCACCTCGGGCCTCAAGCCCGCGGACGTCAGGAGCTGCCACAAGGGCGGCGCGCCAGCGATCTCCTCCTTGAGAACAGATTCCGCCACCTCTTGGTCGTAGAGCACGCGCTCGTCCGCGGCATCGCCGTCGCCATCGACCACCTGGATCTTCCGTAGGTCCTCGATGCCGTGGGAGAAGGGAAACTGCCCGATGTCGTGGAGGAGCGCCGACGCCAGGATCTCCTCGGTGTGCTGGCGCGTGAGGATCAGTCGCGCCTCCGAACTCCGCGACAGCGCTAGTAGGTACTGACGCGAGACGTCGAAGACCTGGAGCGCATGGAGAAACCGCGTGTGAGTGGCACCCGGATAGATCTGATCGACAAGGCTCAGCTGGTGCAGGCGCCGCAGGCGCTGCACTGCGGGATGGTCCGTAAGCTCCGAAAAGGGATGCGGGATGTGCAGGAGCCGCTCTCGGACGCGCACCCGGATTCCCGGAAGGTGCGGGGAGAATGCGCCTGACCAGAGGAAGGGCCCGCCGTTCATGAGGGCCTGCGGATAGATCGCATCGCGCAAGAGAGCGGGGCTCGCGACCTCGAGACGCAGAAGCCGGGAGGCGAGGTCCTGGAGAAACTGGAATGTGCCGGTAGGGCCGAGCACGGTTCTCCAGAAGCGCTCCTTCTCCTGGCCCTCGGGTGACGTCGTCGGCAGCTCGTCGAGCCGCTTCGTGTCGAAAAACAACATGTAGAGCAAACGACCGAAGGCGTAGAGGTCGATGCGGTGGCCGAGAGCCCGTATGTCCGCCCCGGACGCTTGACCCCGACCGACGAACCTGACTCGCTTCACCGGGAAATACCACGGCTTGATCCACACCGACACCGGGTCGTCGTCGTTGATCGAAGCGAGCCGCCTGGCGGAGCCTAGGTCGATCAGGAAGCACTCGGGGCCGGCGCCGTCGGTCTCGTGCCGGACGATCACGTTAACGGGCGAGATGTCCATGTGGATGAGGCCGAAAGACTCGTACTCGCAGAGTCCCTCGGCGATCTGCCGAAGGATCAAGAGCACTTCGTCGTGGAGACAAGCGCGCAGCCGGGCATCGCACACGAGCTTCTCGTACGGTGTGCGGGAGCGGAGCCCGTCGACGTAGGTCTGGAGCGATGCGCCCGGCATATACGGCAGGGCGTAATAGATGACGTCCAGACCGTCGGCGTCGCTGTCCTTGCCGCAGTCGACGATCGGGAGAGTGTGCTTGAAGTGATACATGGAGTGATGCACGAGTTCGGGCGAGAAAGCCGTAGCCGG
>JANNQQ010000216.1:0-13445 GCA_031400835.1 Actinomycetes bacterium
CGGTCTGGGCTCGCGAACCCTCGCCGGCAGCATCAAGGGCGGAGGCAACGTGTTTCCGGACCGCGAAGGCTCGGCCAGCGGTCTGGAGTTCTCTCTGGGCGCCGGACTCTCGATCCCGGCCGGACCGATTCGCCTCGTCCCGCGCGCCAACCTCGGCGTCGGATCGTTCAGCTCGGCGACCTCGAAGGTCGGAAACGTCGAGAACAGCGCCGACATCGCCTCGATCGATCGCGGCACCCACACCTTCTTCTTCATCGGGCTCGCCGCGTACTACAGCCTCGATATCGGCCAGAAGCCCGAGTAGAGCGCCCGCGCAGCCGCGCGCACATCGGGTGCCGAGGGGGACAACCCGGTACAACGAATTACAAGTGTGCATTTTCGGGACCGACTCGTCGGCACGCGTACAGAACATCATGATCATCGGCCAGGTCGGCGCATTGATCCTCTTCGCGGCGGTCGCGTTCGTGAAGATTTACAGCGGGGACGCGCTCGAAGGGGCCGTCAAGCCGAGTCTCTCCTGGCTCTCGCCGTTCGCGGTGGGCGACTTCTCATCGCTCGTATCGGCCCTGCTGATCGGTGTGTTCATCTACTGGGGTTGGGAGAGCGCCGTCAATCTCACCGAGGAGACGCGCGACTCTCGCCAATCGCCAGGTCTCGCCGCGATCGTTTCGACGCTCATTCTGCTCGTGAGCTACGTCGCAGTCACCACCGCTGTCGTCGGATACGCAGGACTCGAGACGCTCGCCGAATTCGACGATGACGAAGGCGTCTTCAGCTTCCTGGCGGCAGACGTGCTCGGCTCTCCCCTCGACAAGCTTGTTGTGCTCGCGATTGTGACGTCTGCGATTGCGTCAACGCAAACGACGATCATTCCTGCGTCGCGGACGACAATGTCAATGGCGCGTGCCGGCGCGTTTCCTGCGAAGTTCGGCAAGATCCACCCTCGGTTCCAGACGCCGGCTTTCTCGACCGCTGTGATCGCGATCGCTGCAATCGCATGGTACGTCCCGAGCGTGTTCATCTCGGAGAATTTCCTCTTCGACACCCTCTCGGCGCTTTCGTTGATGATCGCGTTCTACTACGCACTCAGCGGGTTCGCCTGCGCCATCTACCACCGCCGCGAGCTGTTGAAGTCCGTCAAGAACTTCGTGTTCATGGGTGTCGCACCGACCGTCGGCGGCGTGATCCTGACAGGCCTCTTCTTCCGCTCGGCCTTTGATCTCGCTGATCCGGATGCCTCGTACGGGGGCGGTGCTGTGCTTGGGATGGGAGCGCCGCTGGCCATCTCCCTGGGGTTCTTCCTCCTCGGATCAGTGCTCCTTGTCGTGTGGCGGCTCACGGGTCACGAGAGCTATTTCAGCCGCAAGCCGTTTGAGGCGGTCGATCCCGAAATCGCCGCCGGACGTATGCCCGTGTCCGAGGAAGGGATCTGATGGGAACCATCGTTGTTGGGTACGACGGCTCGGAATGTGCCAAGGCGGCACTCGCCGCGGCCATCTCGCTTGCCAAGCCATTGGGCGATCGCCTCGTCGTCGTGTACGCGGCCGAGCCGCCCGGTCGGTTGATCGGAGATGAGTGGAAGCAGCACCGAGCGGCGCTTGAGGAGATCGGGAAGCCGCTCGTACTCGAAGCGGCCGAGGTGGCCGAGGCGGCTGGTGTCGTCGCCGACCCGGTGGTGATCATCGATCGGCCGGCCGCAGCGTTGGTCGATCGTGCCGAGCAGGAAGACGCTCGTCTGATCGTGGTCGGGACGACGAGCGAGCGACCGCTAACGGGCGTGATCCTTGGGTCTGTGCCCCACAAGCTCGTCCACCGCTCGTCGCGACCCGTGTTGATAGTGCCTATTCGCGACACAGAGGAGTAGGCCGGGTTGAGCGAGACCGATCTCCAGCAGCTTGCGAAGGACCACCTCTGGATGCACTTCACCCGCATGGGAACCGGGGCCGATGTGCCCATCATCGTGCGCGGTGACGGGTGCTATCTCGAGGATGCGAGTGGCAAGCGGTACCTCGACGCACTCGCGGGCCTCTTCTCCGTCAACCTTGGCTACGGCTACGGGGAGGAGATAGGGCAGGCGGCTCTCGCTCAGATGCGCGAACTGCCCTTTTACACGAATTGGACGTACGCCCACCCACGGGCAATTGAGCTAGCGGCCGAGTTGGCGTCGCTGGCGCCGGGTGACCTCAACCGCGTTTTCTTCGTCTCCGGAGGCTCGGAAGCGGTGGAGTCGGCCTGGAAGCTGGCGCGACAGTACTACCTCGTCCGCGGCGAGAAGCGTCTCCGAGCCCACGTATCAGCCGGTCCTGAACGTGGCCACGACGCCATCGTTGCGAATCTTCTGACCCCGCCGCGGCGTTACAAGGCGATCACTCGCCAGACCGCGTACCACGGGACGACGATGGGGGCGCTTTCGCTGACAGGAATCCCGGCGATCAGAGTCCCGTTCGAGCCACTGCTCGCTGAGG
The DNA here is from genome assembly GCA_031400835.1 of Actinomycetes bacterium. Taxonomy (GTDB): domain Bacteria; phylum Actinomycetota; class Thermoleophilia; order Gaiellales; family Gaiellaceae; genus Gaiella. The sequence continues at coordinate 2,466 of JANNQQ010000216.1, forward strand.
TTCGTAATGTCCGCAACACGAACCGCTACCGCCGACCTGACGCCGAAACAGAGCAGGAATTCACTGCGATGCTCCTCGCTGAACTTGAGGAGACGATCGAGGCGATGGGGCCTGAGACCGTATGCCTCGTTCACATGGAGCCCGTGCAGAACTCCGGCGGCGCGTTCACCCCACCGGTCGGGTACTGGCGCGGCGTCCGTGAGATCTGCGACCGGTACGACATCCTGCTCTCCGCGGACGAGGTGATCACCGGGTTCGGCAGGATCGGAGCCTGGTTCGCCTCCGAGCGATACGACATCCGTCCCGACATCATCACGGCCGCGAAGGGGCTTTCGTCCTCGTACGCGTCGATCGGAGCGGTGATCGCAACGGACAAGGTGGCCGAGCCGTTTCTCGACCCCTCGTCGATGTACACGCATGGGGTGACGTTCGGTGGTCACCCCGTGAACTGCGCGGTGGCCCTCAAGAACATCGAGATCATGAAGCGTGAACGCATCGTCGAGCACGTGCGAGAGAAAGAGGACGTCTTTCGCGCAAAGCTTGCGACCCTGCTCGACTTGCCGATCGTGGGTGACCTGCGCGGTGCGGGCTTCTTCTATGCGCTCGAGCTCGTCAAGGATAGGGAGACCAAGGCGACGTTCGACGACGACGAGTGCGAGGCACTTCTCCGCGGCTACGTCTCGCCGGCGCTCTTCGAGGCAGGTCTGATCTGCCGCGCAGACGATCGCGGTGATCCAGTCGTCCAGATCTCGCCACCGCTCGTCGCCGGGGAGGCCGAGATGGACATCATCGTCGGGGTTCTGGGCGACGTTCTCGCGGAGGCGGGCCGTCGGATGAACGTCGACTAGCTCACAACCGCGTGTAGGTGTGGGTAGCCACACCTACAAGACCCCATGGAGTCGCTAGCCTCTGGTTAGAGCCGACCGAACGAGGAGGTCCGACCCGTGGAATCGAGCAATGGCGCCGTCGTCGTCGCGACGGACGTGACGCGCACGTATGGCAAGGGCGACACGGCCGTTGACGCGCTTCGTGGCGTGTCGGTAGACGTGCCCTCCGGTCAACTCACTGCCGTGATGGGGCCTTCCGGCTCGGGTAAGTCAACGCTCATGCACATTCTCGCAGGGCTCGACCGGCCAACAGCGGGGTCGGTCACCGTCGCCGGTAAGGAGATCACGAACCTCGGGGACACCGAGCTGACGAAGCTCCGGCGCGACCACATCGGGTTCGTGTTTCAGTTCTTCAACCTCCTCCCGATGCTGAACGCGAGGGAGAACATCCTGCTCCCTCTTACGATTGCAGGCGAGAAGCCAGATGACGCATGGTTGAGCGAGTTGATCGCGTCGGTCGGTCTCGCTGACCGGCTCTCGCATCGCCCGTCCGAGCTCTCTGGTGGGCAGCAGCAGCGCGTCGCCATCGCCCGCTCGCTCGTATCGCGGCCCGACGTCGTGTTCGCCGACGAGCCCACAGGGAACCTCGATTCGAAGACGAGTGGCGACATCCTCGAGCTCCTGCGCCATTCGGTCAGGGAGATGGGACAGACAGTGGTGATGGTGACCCACGAGGCCCGCGCCGCTGCAATCGCTGATCGGGTCTTGTTCCTCGCCGACGGTCTCATCGTCCGCGAGCTGTCTGGCGGCTCGGCGCACGAGATCGCTCAGGCGATGGAGGAGATCGGCGGGCAATGATCCGCTTCGCGCTACGGGGCCTTCTTGGCCGGAAGCTTCGCACGGCGCTGACAGCGCTTGCCATCGTTCTCGGCGTCGCGATGGTCAGTGGCACCTTCGTGCTCACGGACTCGATCGACAAGGCGTTCGACGCCATCTTCTCCGAGGTCTACTCGGGAACCGACGCCACGATCACCGGAAAGTCGCCCTTCGATGTCACCGACGGGCAGGGGAGCGTGGTACCACCGTTCCCGGACTCGCTGACCGACGAGGTGCGCGCTCTCCCGAGCGTCGCAGATGCGATCGGTGGCGTCGGGGGAAATGCTCAGCTCATCGACAAGGAGGGTGACGCGATCGTCTTCGGCGGCGCCCCCAACCTCGGATTCAGCGTCGATCCTTCGCGCCCCGAGTTCAACACGCTCTCGCTCGAAGCCGGCGAGTGGCCTGCCGCCGGGGAAGTCGTCATCGACGTCACGACAGCCTCCAAGAAGGGATTCGTCGTCGGAGACGAGATCGGCGCACAGGCGCAGGGGCCGGTTCAACAGTTCAGGATCTCCGGCCTCGTGAAGTTTGGGTCGGTCGATACGATCGGCGGCGCCACTCTCACCGGCTTCGATCTTCCGACCGCGCAGGAGTTCTTCGGCAAGACAGGCGAACTCGATCAGATCCGGGTTGCGGCAAAGCCCGGGATCTCACCCGCGACACTCGTCGGCGACATCGAGTCGGTTCTCCCCGAAGGCACACAGGTCAGAACGGGCGAAGAGCAGGCGACGGAGGATGCCGAGGACACGAACGAGTTCATCAGCTTCCTCCGGTACTTCCTCCTCGCATTCGGCGTCATCGCGCTGTTTGTCGGCGCGTTCGTCATCTTCAACTCGCTCTCGATCACGATCGCACAGCGCACACGTGAGCTCGCAACCCTCCGGACGCTTGGCGCGTCCCGCCGGCAGGTTCGGCTGTCGGTGGTGGCCGAGGCGCTCGTCATGGGGCTCGTCGCGTCTGTCGTCGGGCTGTTTCTCGGGCTGGCGCTCGCGACGGGTTTGTTCAAGCTCTTCGACGCGGTCGGCTTCACCTTGCCGAACAACGGGCTGCTCTTCTCGACCCGCACGATCGTTGTCTCGCTTCTCCTCGGAATCGTCGTGACCCTTGTCGCAAGCGTCTTCCCGGCCATCCGCGCAACGCGCGTGCCGCCGATCGCCGCGGTGCGCGAAGGCGCAACCATCCCGCCGGGTCGGTTCGCGAGGTTCCGAACGCCGGTCGCCGCCGTGATCACGGTGCTTGGATTCGCGTTACTGGGCTGGGGGATCTTCGGCCCCGGGCTAGACACGACCAAGCTGCTCCTCTTCATGATCATCGGGACGCTCCTGATCTTCATCGGCGTCGCCCTGCTCTCAGCGCCTCTCATCCCGATGTTCACGCAGATCCTTGGCTGGCCGGCGACCCGGATCGGCGGGGTGGCCGGGTCGCTTGCACGAGACAATGCGCGGCGAAATCCGCAACGCACCGCGTCGACGGCAGCGGCTCTGATGATCGGTCTTGCCCTTGTGACGCTGGTGGCGACGCTCGCGTCGGGGATCACCCAGACATTCAGAGGGGCCGTCAACGACCTGTTCAAGGGCGACTACGCGATCACCGCGCAGAACAACTTCTCGCCGATCCCGACCGCCGCGGCGGATGCCGCTGCCAAGGCGCCAGGGGTTACCGTGGTCGGCAATGTTCGCAGCGGCGACGCGCTCGCGTTTGGAGAGGCCTTCTTCGCAACCGCGGTCGATCCCGGGACGAAGGACGTCCTCACCCTCGATTGGAAGGAAGGCTCGCAGGACACACTCGCGACGCTCGGGGCGGACGGTGCCTTCGTCGACGACGGTTTTGCGGACAAGCACGATCTGAAGCTCGGCTCCCCGATCGACGTCACGTTCGTCAGCGGGAACACCCGCACGTTCACGGTCAAAGGCATCTTCGATCCGCCGAGTGGTGGCTCACCGTTCGGCCCGGTCACCGTCTCGACAGAGGTCTGGGACGCCGAGAACACTGCGCCGCAGAACCTCTACTCCTTCCTCAACATCGAGGGCGGGGAGACTGATGCGAACCAGGCAGCGCTCGACCAGACGCTCGCAGCGTTCCCGAACGCCAAAGCACAGACGCGGGAGGCCTTCATCGACAACCAGATCTCAGGGCTCAGCTCGATTCTGAACATCCTCTACGTCTTGCTCGCTTTGTCGGTGCTGGTCAGCCTGTTCGGGATCATCAACACGCTCGTCCTGAGCGTGTTCGAGCGGACGCGCGAGATCGGGATGCTGCGGGCAATCGGGATGACACGACGTCAGGTGCGGCGGATGATCCGACACGAGAGCGTCATCACATCACTCATCGGCGCTGCAATCGGGATCGTCCTCGGCGTCATTCTCGCGGCGTTGCTGATCGTGCGGGTCGACTTCATCGACTTCGCATTCCCGACCGGTCAGATCATCGTGTTCGCGGTCGCCGCGATCTTCGTCGGCATCCTCGCCGCAATCTTCCCTGCCCGGCGGGCGGCAAAGCTCAATCCGCTCGAAGCGCTGCACTACGAATAGCGCTACGTCCGCGCGCGGCGTGCGACGCCGTCGCGCGCGGCGGCTTCTGCCACGGCCGCCGCAACCGCCGGCGCAACCTCGCGGTTGAAGACGCTCGGGATCACGTACTCGGGCCCGAGCTCTTCAGACCGAATCACCGCCGCGATCGCATGAGCCGCGGCGACCTTCATCCCTTCGGTCACCGTCGTTGCACGGACATCGAGCGCGCCGCGGAACACCCCTGGAAACGCGAGCACATTGTTGATCTGGTTCGGGTAGTCCGAGCGGCCGGTTGCGACCACAAGCGCCTTGCCGGGAGGTAGCTCCTCGGGTGCGATCTCCGGGGTGGGGTTGGCCATTGCAAACACGATCGCGGAATCGTTCATGCGCGCGATTCCCTCGGCTGTCACCGCTCCGGGCTGAGACAGTCCGAGGAATACATCGGCCCCCTTCAGGACATCGTCTGCCGATCCCTGCTCGCTGGCGGGGTTTGTCCTGGCTGCAAACGCACGCTTGACGTCGTTGAGATCGTCGCGCCCCCCGTGGATCGCGCCACTTGAATCGCAGCCGATGATCGTGCGCGCGCCTGCCTGCAGCAAGATGTCGGTGACTGCCACGCCCGCCGCACCGACGCCGCACGTGACAATCTTCACGTCTTCGATCCGCTTGTCCACGACGCGCAGAGCGTTGAGGAGCGCGGCGAGGACGACAATGGCGGTGCCGTGCTGGTCGTCGTGGAAGACGGGAATGTCGAGCTCGTCGCGGAGACGTCGCTCGATCTCGAAACACCTCGGTGCCGAGATGTCCTCGAGGTTGATCCCGCCAAACCCGGGCGCGATCGCTTTCACGATCATGACGATCTCATCGACGTCCGTTGTTGACAGGCAGAGAGGCCAGGCATCGACGCCGCCGAATTCCTTGAAGAGCAGAGCCTTGCCCTCCATCACGGGCATCGCCGCCTCCGGCCCGATATCACCGAGCCCAAGTACCGCCGTGCCGTCGGAGACGACCGCAACGGTGTTTGCCTTGATCGTGAGGTTCCAGGCCGCATCGTGATCCTCCGCGATCAGCTGGCAGATCCGGGCGACCCCCGGCGTGTAGGCCATCGAGAGGTCGTCGCGGGTCTTGAGCGGGACCTTCGGCGCCATCTCGATCTTGCCGCCGAGGTGCATGAGGATCGTGCGATCAGAGACGCGCTCGACATCGATTCCGTCGATGGCACGCACCGCGGCGACGATCTGATCGAGGTGCTCGTTGCTCGCGGCATCGACGGTGATGTCGCGGACCTTTGTCCCCGCCTCGACACGGACGAGATCGATCGCGCCAAGCGAACCGCCCGCGGCGCCGACGGCCTGCGCGAGTCGGGCAAACGAGCCGGGTGCATCGTCGAGTCGAACCCTCAACGTCGCGCTGAAGGAGGCCGAGAGGTGCGTCATCTTCTGATTACTCCTTCTGCGGCGAGTGCCGCCAGTTCGTCGTCCGTGAATCCAGCCTCGCGCAGGATCTCATCCGTGTGTGCACCGATCGTGGGTGGAGCGCTGCGGTGAAGAGCACGCTCTCCGTCGAAAGAGAGTGGGAGCGTCGGAACCTTGAGGTCGTCGATCGTTGGGTGTTCGAGCGACTGCATGATGCCGAGAGCTTCGGTCTGCGGGGAGCCAAGCACGTCTGCGACGTTCGCCACGGGGGCCGCAGGGACTCCGGCAGCGCGAAGGGCCACCTGCCAGTGCTCCGTGTCGGCCGTCTCGAGTCGTTGCTCGAGGAGCGCGCAGAGAGCGTCGCGGTTCTGGACGCGGTCGGGATTCGTCGCGAACCGCTTGTCCGTGACCAGAGCCTCGACGCCGAGCACCTCGCAGATCGCCGCAAAGAGTCGGTCGTTGCCGCCTGCGATCATCAGCTCGCCGTTGCGCGTGCGGAAGACCTGATACGGCGCGACCATGGGAAAGCGTGTCCCCTGACCGTGAGGGATGGTGCCGTCCGCGAGGTGGCCGATGAGGTGGTAGCCGATGTAGCCAAGCGCGGTCTCGTACAGAGAGACATCGACAACGGAGCCGACCCCGGTCGTCTGACGTTCGAATAGGGCCGCGAGGATCCCGAGCGCAGCCCAGGTGCCTGTGCCCTGGTCGATCAGTGACGAGCCGACGCGAACGCCTGGTCGATCGGGCTCGCCGGTCATCGAGATGAGCCCTCCGGCCGCCTGCATCAGGGCGTCGTAGCCAGCCTCCTCGCTCAGCGGGCCGACGTGGCCGTACGCACCAACGGAGCAGTAGACAAGGCGATTGTTGTGTTCTCTGAGCGTGTCGTGTCCGAGCCCAAGTTGCTCGGCCAGCCCAGGGCGCAGGCTCTGGAGGAACACGTCAGCTGTTGTAGTGAGGCGGAGAATCGCGTCGCGACCGCGCGGATCGCGTAGCGAGATAGCAAGCGAGCGCTTGCTTGCGTTCGCCGAGAGAAACATCGCGCCTTCGCCGTTCCAGAACGGCGGGCCCCACGCTCGGCCGTCGTCTCCCGTTTCGGGCCGTTCGACCTTGATCACATCTGCGCCGAGAGCGCCGAGGATCTGAGCGCAGTACGGCCCTGCTATCGACGTCGTGACGTCAAGAACGCGCATTCCGGCAAGCGGCGTATGAGGCATCGTCCAGCATCATCGCTGTTCGCGTCTGTGCGAGGATGGCGGCGATGCTTCAGGTTTTGGCGATCTTCGAACAGTTCACCGGGTGGTTGGGGTCGGATTGGAGCTACCTCGTCATCTTTGGTGTGGCGATGCTCGACGCGTTCTTTCCTCTCGTTCCGAGTGAGACCGTTGCGATCACCGGTGGCGTGCTCGCGGGCGCCGGAGAGCTCAGCTTGCCGCTCGTCATCCTCGCTGCGAGCACGGGTGCAATCGTTGGCGACAACATCTCCTACGGGATCGGGAACATCCTCGGGGAGCGGACCGTCAAGCGTGTCTTCAAGGGTGAGCGCAGTCGCAAGGCATTCGAGTGGGCCGAGCGCCAGCTTGAGTCGCGCGGCACGTACCTGATCGTTGTGGCGCGATTCATTCCGGGTGGCAGGACAGCGACGACCTTCTCGGCTGGTTACGTCCACAGCTTTTCGTACCGCCGATTTCTTGCTGCAGACATCCTTGCCGGGGCGTTGTGGGGGCTCTATACGGGGCTGCTTGGCTACGTGGGTGGCAAGCAGTTCGAGGAGCAGCCGTGGAAAGGTCTCGTGGTCGCCTTTGCGATCGCGATCGGTATCGCAGGAACCGTCGAGGGCGTGCGCCACTATCGCGAGCGCGCGGCGAGACGTCGCGAGGTTGCAGAGCGTCCTCCCACTATCGAGTGATGACGAATCGGTTGCGCGACGCGACGAGCCCGTACCTCCTCCAACACGCTGACAATCCTGTCGCGTGGTTCGAGTGGGGTGACGAGGCGTTCGCGGCGGCGCAGGAGAGCGACAGGCCTGTGCTCGTCTCGGTCGGCTACAGCGCGTGCCACTGGTGCCATGTGATGGCCCACGAGTCGTTTGAGGATCCAGCGACCGCCGCCTTGATGAACGACCTGTTCGTCAACGTCAAGGTCGACCGGGAAGAGCGTCCCGACGTCGATGCGCTGACGATGGATGCCACCGTGACCATGACGGGGCAAGGCGGGTGGCCGACTACGGTGTTTCTCACCCCTGACGGTCGACCGTTCTACGCGGGAACGTACTTCCCGCCTGAGCCTCGGCACGGCCTTCCAGGGTTCCAGGAGCTGCTTCGCGGGGTCGCGGCCGCCTGGGTAGAGCGGCGCGACGATCTTGAAGCACAGGCGGTCCGGCTGGTCGGCGAGCTTGGTCAGAGCGCAAGAATCGAGCCCTCGACGGAGGATCTCGATCGGCATCTACTCGACGCCGCCGAAGATGGAATCGCCCGCGTCTTTGAGCCGGCGTTTGGCGGCTTCGGCGGAGCACCCAAGTTCCCACCGGCGTCGACAATCGAGTTTCTCCTCCGGCGGCCCTCGGCCCGCGCGGCCGAAATGGTGACGCGGACGCTCGATGGAATGACAGCCGGTGGGATGTACGACGTCGTGGGTGGTGGCTTCCACCGCTACTCGGTTGATGCGCGCTGGCTCGTTCCGCACTTCGAGAAGATGCTCTACGACAACGCCCTTCTCGCTTCGGCATATCTCCACGCGTGGGTTGCAACCGGCGAGGATCGCTATCGCGCGGTAGCCGAAGGCACGGTCGAGTACATGCTCCGCGAGCTGCTGCTGCCCGACGGTGGTATTGCCTCGGCCCAGGACGCCGATACCGACGGGGTCGAAGGGACGACATACACCTGGACGCCGGCCGAGCTTCAAGCCCTTGACATCGATCCGGCCGTTCTCGAGGCATTCGAGCACGGACGCTCGATCATCCGCGGGACTCTCACCGCCAACGAGCGCCGGCGCCTTCTGACGGCCCGCGCCGAACGTCCACAGCCATTTCGCGATGAGAAGGTCATCACGTCCTGGAACGGCCTCGCGCTCGCCGCAATCGCGGAGGCAGGGAGAAGGCTCGCGCGACCTGACTGGGTTAACGCCGCTACAGGGATCGCCGCATTCTGTGCCGAGACGCTGACGGCAAGCGATGGCAAGCTCATTCGAAGCTGGCGCGACGGGCGCACGAGTGGAACAGCGTTCCTCGACGACTACGCGAACCTTGCGCACGGATTGTTGGAACTGCACCTCGCAACCGGCGACGCCACATCACTCCATGAGGCCCATCGGCTGGCTAGCGACGCTGTCGTGCTCTTCGCCGACGAGATCAACGGTGGCTTCTTCCTTGCTCCGGTGGGTCACGATCCGTACTTGCGCACGAGGACTAAGGACATACACGACGACCCTTCCCCGTCGGGGAACTCCATGCTCGCTTCGGTGCTGATTCGTCTCGGCCGTCTCTGGGGTGACACCGCGCTTGAGCAGCGGGGAGTCGATGCGATTCGGCTGGTGGTGCCGACCTTCTCGCAGGCCCCGAGGGCCGTCTCCTGGGCGCTTTGCGCGCTCGATCTGCACCTCGCGCCGCCACGCGAGCTCGCGCTGATCGCGCACCCGCAGAGCGAGCTCGCGCGCGTGGCGCTCGCACCATTCGCCCCGAACACAGTGACGGCGTTCGGCCCGAACGAGGACATTCCGCTCCTCGTAGGCAAGACCGCGATCGACGGCGCGCCAACCGCATACCTCTGCGAACGATTCGTGTGTCGCGCTCCCGTGACTGATCCCGCGGCGCTCGGCTAGCCTTCCGCGAATGGCTACGGTCGAAGCAACCGGCGCGGAGGAGATCGCCTGGGATCTCTCGGATCTCTATGCCGGTATCGACGACCCGCAACTTGACGCCGACCTCGCGAAGGCGGAGGCCGACGCCGACTCGTTCCGCGAGCTCTACCGCGGAAGAATCGGCGAGCTACACGCCTCCGAGATCGCGGCAGCAGCGGTCGAGCATGAGCGCATCGAATCTGCGGTGACGCGTGTCGCGTACTTCGCTCACCTGTGCTTCGCGACGAACATGGCGGATACCGCGCGTGGAGCGCTGGTCTCGAAGGTGCAGGAGCGCGCAGCGACGCTCGATACGCAGCTCCACTTTTTCGGGATCGAGTGGGCTGCCCTCGAGGCCGGACACGCGGCCGAATTGCTGGCCGATCCGGTGCTCGATCACTGGCGCCACCACCTCGAAAGCGTCCGGAAGTTCCGGCCGTACCTGCTCACAGAGCCCGAGGAGCGGATCTTCACCGAGAAGGGCGTCTCGGGGATGTCCGCGTGGTCGCGACTCTACGACGAGCAACTCAGTGCACTGCGGGTCGATTTGGACGGCGAGGAGGTCGGTCTTGAGATCGCCATGGCACGTCTCTACTCCTCCGACCGCGACGTCCGTCGCAGTGCGGCCGAAGGAGTCACTGCCGCGCTCGAGCCGGGTCTGAGGACGCGAACGTTCATCTTCAACACCATCCTCCTCGACAAGTCGATCGATGATCGACTGCGCGGCTACCCGACCTGGCTTTCGGCTCGCAACCTTGCCAACGAGACCACCGATGAGGCCGTTCAGGCGCTCATCCAAGCGGCGGTGTCGCGCTACGACGTGCCGCAGCGTTACTACCGGCTCAAGGCGCGCCTTCTCGGACTCGATCGTCTTGAGCACTTCGATCGTTTCGCGCCTGTGGGACAGGACTCAACCACGACCTCGTGGGAGACCGCACGCGAGGTGACCACGGGTGCGTATGCCGATTTCTCGACCGAGGCGGGAGATATCGTCTCGCGGTTCTTCGAAGCGAGCTGGATCGACGGGCCTGTCCGGCCCGACAAGCGAACCGGTGCGTTTTGCGCCACCACGGTCCCCGGCGTTCATCCGTACGTCTTCATGAACTACACCGGCGACCGTCGTTCGGTGCTGACGCTCGCGCATGAGCTCGGGCACGCCCTCCATGGGAGCCTGGCTCAACCCCTCGGCCTGTTCAACGCGTCCACGCCGCTCACGACCGCCGAGACCGCATCCGTCTTCGGCGAGGCGCTCACGTTCCGGCGCCTGCTGGCCGACGAGACTGACCCGCGCCGGCGTCTTGACCTCCTCACGGGGAGGATCGAGGACGCGATCGCAACCACCTTCCGACAGATCGCGATGAACCAGTTCGAGCACGCCGTACACACTGAGCGACGCGAGCAGGGTGAGATCTCGTCCGACCGGATCGGCGAGCTGTGGGTCACCGTGCACGGTCCGCCGACCGTGACGATCGAGAACTCGGGGGCGCCGCCGACCATGCGCAGGCGGTAGGCGCC
>JANNQQ010000217.1:0-4147 GCA_031400835.1 Actinomycetes bacterium
TCGCAGGCTGGCAGGCCAAGTCTCTATCGTCCAAGTCGGTGACAGGCCAAATCATGGATAAGTGCCTTCCATTCCTTGGTTTACCAGCCATCCCCTGGTAAACGTTGGGACACTACTGAATTCGAGTTGCAATTGGACCGCCGAAGCGTCTTCGCCCTTCAGGCGAGCAATCTCTTCGGCCAGGTCGCGGAGCTTGTCGTGCAGCCGTTGATTCTCTCGCTCGAGCAGGATCGCGGCTTGACGCAGCGTGTGTTTGTCTTCGATTTGCTCGATGCGGAGCATGAGCGAAGTACATCACAACTACGATCGCGATTCAAGAGTCTCGGCGATTGTTTTCAGAAAGAATTGCGGCGGCGACAACGACACGCGTCCGACGAGCTGGCTGCCTTCGAGGAACAGCGCGAGCTCGCCCATGGTCAAGCGCAGCTCTCGCTTTTGCTTGTCGCGCCACAGCGACGCGAACCGACCTTGCTCCAAGCGCTTGTAACTCACAACGAACTGCAGGCTCTTCGGATTCAGGCACGCGCCTTGTGCGCGTTACCCACCCGAACCATCCGCTCAGCGGACGACAGCTCGTCTGCGTCGGCGAGCGCTACAACCGATACGGAGCGCGGCTTCTCTTGCGCGGCGACGAAGATCACGTTTGCTCGGTGCCGCGCCAGTGGACGGACGTCGTCCCACCCGATCCGGAAATCGTCCTCGGCGAGGGCCGGGCGCTGACCCGGGTCGTCGACCTACTGGAACTCGCGGACTTGGTCTCGCGCCTTGTCGGGCAAGCGCACCGGAGCCAGAAGCGTAAGGGTAAAGATGCCGCTAGTGTAAAACAAACTGTGCCGCTACCCGATCGAAATGGACACATCCATACGGTTAACTGCGATATATCAGAGCAGTATGACGCCGGGCAAGAGCTTGACAGGCCTTGTTTGGGCGGCATAATTGATGTGACGCCGCAGGAGGTCTCATGCCAAATCGAGGCGCCCGCACAGACCCCAAGACCGCCGCGCTCCTCGAGGAGGGCACGTTGAACCCGTCCCCCGAGAAGGTCACCGACCCGAAGTTTCAGGCAGGTGAGTTCTTCGACTCGCGCGACTTCGTGCAGGTGAGATACGAGATGTTGCGCCGCGTGTCGGTGGATAACTTGTCGGTCACGCGGGTCACCGCCGAGTACGGCGTTTCTCGCCCGACGTACTATCAGGCCAGATTGCGTTTCGACGAGGCCGGGCTTGGCGGACTTGTCCCGAAGAAGAGGGGGCCCCGCGGGCCGCACAAGCTCCAAGGCGAGATCCTGGCCTTCGTTGAGAAACAGATCAGCCCGGGCGAACCGATACGGGGACGCGAGCTGGCGAGACTGGTCCGGCAGAGATTCTCAATCGAGGTTCACCCGCGGACGATCGAGCGCGCGCTCGGCGGAAAAAAAACGCCGCCGCGAGTTCCTGCACTCGAGCGGGAGAAGCCGACGCGGAGGGGAAAGTGATCGAGCAGTACGAGGCGTTGCGAACCGCCGCCTTCGGTGAGCGGCTCGCGCTCGCGGCGAGGAGCGGTCTCGCCCTCTTCCTTCGACGAGGCATGTGGGCCTGGGCGCAAGCAGCGGCCGCCCCGAGCACAACACCCCATCCGACACGAACCTCGTTTCCTTGCTCGACGACCGATGACGAACAGCGAACCGTCGTTCGCCTCTTCGCCGCGCTGGCGATGAGGTCCACGGAGCGGACGATCCATGCACGAATCCCGTAAGGTCCAGTCCCACCATCTCGAGCGTGACGCGTACCTGTACATCCGACAGTCGTCGATGAAGCAGGTGCTCGAGAACATCGAGAGCACTAAGCGGCAGTACGCGCTTCGGGAACGCGCGACGGCGCTCGGTTGGGCCGATGATCGGATCGTCGTCATCGATTCCGACCAGGGAGAGTCAGGTGCATCCGCGGCGTGGCGCGAAGGCTTTCGGCGACTGGTGACGGATGTCGGACTTGGTCGTGCCGGCATCGTGATGGGGCTCGAGGTCTCGAGGCTCGCCAGGAACAACGCGGACTGGCATCGGTTGCTCGAGATCTGCGCCATGGCGAACACCCTGATCCTCGACGAGGATGGCGTGTACGATCCGACGGACTTCAACGACCGCCTCCTTCTCGGTCTCAAGGGCACGATGAGCGAGGCGGAGTTGCACGTCCTGAAGGCGAGACTGCGAGGCGGGATCCTGAACAAGGTCCGGCGCGGTGAGTATCGATGCGTGCTCCCCACCGGCCTGGTCTACGATGAAAGCGGCGCCGTCGTCCTCGATCCGGATGTGCAAGTGCGGGAAACGATCGCGCACTTCTTCGAGACCTTTACCCGGGTCGGCTCGGCACACCAGACAGTCAAGGCTTTTCGAGACGAGGGGCTTCGCTTCCCCTCTCGCCTCCGCGCTCCAGCCACCGGCGTGATCTTCCGTCCGCTCACGGCATCGGCGGCGATGCGTACCCTGCGCAACCCGCGATACGCGGGCACCTACGCGTACGGACAGCGCGTATACGGCCGGACCGTCAACGGGAAGAAGACGCTCCAAAAGCGAGCGTGCGACGACTGGCTTGCTTGCATCCCCAACGCACACCCGGGTTACATCACCTGGGACCGATATCAGGAGAACCTCAGGCTACTCGCAGCGAACGGTCACGGCTACGATGCGGCGCGCGCATCGCCGCCTCGCGAGGGCGTCGCGCTCCTGCAGGGACGCGCCATCTGCGGGCGATGCGGGCAGTACTTGCGCGTTCGGTACCGAGAGGCGCGAGGGAGGCTCGAGTCCTGGTATGTGTGCGATCGCGCCACCGATTCCCGGGCCGAGCCGAACTGCCAGTCGCTCGCAGGCCCGCCGATCGACGAGGCGGTCGGGCTCTTGGTGGCCGAGAAGATGACGCCCGCCGCCGTCGAGTTGGCGCTCGAGATCCGCAGGGAAATCGAGGCTCGGCACGAGGAGGCGGATCAGCTTCGGAGTCGCGCGAGCGAGCGGGCGCAGGTCGACGCCGACCTCGCACAGCGCCGCTTCATGATGGTCGACCCCGCCAACCGCCTCGTCGCTGATACGCTCGAATCGGATTGGAACGAAAAGCTGCGCGCGCTGGCAAAGGCGCGGGACGAACGCGAGCGCGCTCGGCGCGAGGACCGGATCGCGATCGACGACGCGATTCGTGACCGGCTCGTCGCGATGACGACGGACTTCAAACGGTTGTGGTCCGACCCGTCGACTCCGAACCGTGAGCGGAAGCGAATGCTCGCCCACCTTGTCGAGGACGTGACGCTCGTGAAGGTCCCTGCCGAAGGGACCACGAAGATCCATGTCCGCTTCCGAGGCGGGCAAACGACGACGCTCACCACCGTCAACCCGAAAGCCTCCTGGGAAAAGGTGAAGACGCCGTCGGAGATCGTCGATCTCGTCGACCAGCTGCTCAACCATCACGTCTACGACGAGATCGCCGACATCCTCAACGCGCGCGGACTCCATCCCGGCGGGGCAGCATGGCCCGGAAGAGGCGGCGCCCGATTCACGGCGGCGCGCGTGCAGTACATCGCGCACACGTATGGCCTCTGCCCGCGCTTCGATCGACTGCGCGGCCGCGGGCTGGTCACCAAGAAGGAGCTTGCCGGTCGTCTCGAGATTCACGAGTCCACCCTCACCAGATGGGTGAGGTACGGCATCATCAAGGCACACGCGTACAATGGCCACGCGTGGCTCTATGAGGAGCCGCAGACTCACCCGACGAAGCACTGCAGCCGCTGGGATCGACTCAGCGACCGGGTGGCGGCAATCCATGCGTCACGGAGCCAGGACCAAGATCCTCGTCTCGAATCGAAGGAGGTGTAGTGTGAAGACGGTTGGTTCGCAAACAGGCAGTACCCGGTGCGATCCCACGTGACCAGCTTCAGGTAGTTGCCGCGCCGGTTGAAGAACACGTACACGCAGCCGGACAGCGAATCCTCCTGCAGCACGCTCTGCACCAAGGCCACCAGGCCGATGATCGACTTCCTCAGATCGACCGGCTCGGCGTAGGCCAGGATCTTCCGCGGTCGGGTAGAGCGATGGCGCGTTGATCGGTAGGTGGAAATGTGAGCCCACCCCGCAACCGAAAGGGCGGGACTGGTAACCCTCCACCTACCGATCAACGCGCCATCGCTC
>JANNQQ010000218.1:0-8532 GCA_031400835.1 Actinomycetes bacterium
CTCGTGGCGCGTACATCCTGGATCGTCGGCGAAGCCGAGCGGGCCGCGCGATTCGACCGTCGGAGTGTTGCGCTCGTCAGCGCCGCCTACATCGCGGTCCTTCTCGTGATCGTGACGACCCAGTTCAGCTAAGGAGCCCGGAGACCGCTATGCAGCCGCTGTCACAGGGACCGATGACGGAATGAGAACCGCGAGCCAGCGCTCCGCCGACCCCCGATGACCGATCACACTCAGTCGGACGACGACACATTCCAGTCGGCCGATGCGGATCGGCTGCTCTTCGACGAGGTCGACGCGATGGTGTGCACCCTCGACCTGCACGGCAGGTTTGTGTCCATCAATCCCGCCGGTGAGACGCTGACCGGGTATGCGGCGGCCGACCTCGTCGGTCGCCCGGCCATCGAGCTCATCCCGGCCGAGCTCCGTGATGGAGCGATCCGACAGTTTCGCTCGCGACTGGCCCGGACCGCCACCCGACGCCCGGCGGAGACCGTGCTCGTGACCCGGACCGGGACACTCGTCGCGATCGAGGTCGCCTCGGCGGTGCTGCGCAAGGAGGGGCGACCCGTCGGTCTCCTCGGCATCGTTCGCGATCTCACCGAGCTTCAGAGCGATCGGGAGGTTCTGCATCAGAGCAACGAGCGGTTCCGGAGCGCGTTCGAGTCCGCTGCGATCGGGATGGCAGTCGTCGCACCTGACGGCAGGTTCCTCCAGGTGAATGGGTCGCTGTGCGACCTTGTCGGGTACACCGCTGACGAGCTCCTCACCCTGACGTTCGAGGACATCACGTACCCCGACGACCGCGCCAACGCCGTGGAGCTCGTGCGGCGGACGCTCGCCGGAGAGATCCGCGAGTATCACATTGAGAAGCGCTACCTCCACAAGAGCGGAAAGGTGATCTTCGCCCATCTCTCGGTTTCGCTCGTTCGCCAGAGCGGCGGAAGTCCGTTGTACTTCATCAGCCAGATCCAGGACGTCAGCGAACGCCAGCGGGCCGAGGAGACTGTTGCGGTCAGCGCAGCACAGCTTGCCGAGGCTCAGCACATCGGCCACGTCGGAAGCTGGGAGTGGGACATCGAGACCGGGACGATCACCTGGTCGCAGGAGCTTTTCCGCATCTTCGGCGTCGACCACAACCTGGGCCCGATGACGTACGAGCGATACCTGGAGACGATCCACCCCGAGGATCGGACGCACGTCGAAGCTACGGTGGCTGCAGGGGCGCAGACGGGCGAGCCGTACACCATTGAGCATCGCGTGACGTGGCCCGACGGGACAATTCACTGGATTCACGGCCGTGGCGAGGTGACGATGGGAGACGACGGGCCGATCCGGATGAGCGGCACTGCCCAGGAGATCACCAGGCGGAAGGAGGTCGAGGAACAGCTCCGGCAGGCGGAGCTTCGGTACCGAACGCTCGTCGAGCAGCTGCCCCTAACGACCTACATCCGTCCGCTCGACATGTCGCTCCCAAACATCTACTGCAGCCCGCAGGTGGAGCAGCTGCTCGGCTGCACAGCGGAGGAGTGGGAGACGAACCCCCGGATGTTCGAGTTGATGGTGCACCCGGATGACCGCGACCGCGGGCTCGCGGACTTCCTCCGCGTTCGCGATGCAGGAACACCGCTCCACGAGGAGTACCGGTACATCGCCCGCGACGGCAGGGTCGTCTGGGTGCTCGACAAGACCTACCTCGTCGAGGACGAGAACGGTGAGACGTGCGTTCACGGCTTCCTCCTCGACGTCAGCGAACGCAAGCGGTTCGAGGAGGAACGGAGCCGCCTCCAGGAGGAGCTCTACCAGGCGCAGAAGCTCGAGGCGCTCGGTCGGCTCGCTGGCGGGGTCGCGCACGACTTCAACAACATGCTCACCGCGATCACCGGGTACAGCGAGCTTCTGCTCGCACAACTCGATGACGACAGCCCGCTGCGCGCGGAGACGCAACAGATCCGGCGGGCGGCCGAGCAGGCCTCGCAGCTGCCGCGACAGCTGCTTGCGTTCAGCCGCAACCAGCGACTTGAGCCCCGTCTCATAGACCTCGACGACGTGGTCGCGGCTGCATCCGACCTGCTCAGGCGACTCGCAGGAGAGGCGATTGAGGTCACCGTGACCTCCGCGTCATCGGCACTCGTCGTCGCGGATCCTTCGCAGATCGAGCACGTCCTCATCAACCTCGTGCTCAACGCACGCGATGCGATGCCAAGCGGCGGAAGCGTCACGATTGAAACAGCGAACGTCGAGATCACCGAGCAGAGCGTCGGCGAGCGGGCCGTGCCACCCGGAAGCTACGTGGTCGTGTCGGTCGCAGACACCGGCGAGGGAATCGACGCGGAGACCCGAGCCAGGCTCTTCGAGCCGTTCTTCACGACGAAGGCAGAAGGCAAAGGGGCCGGACTCGGACTCGCATCCGTGTTCGGGATCGTGAGCCAGAGCGACGGCTTTGTCGATGTGACGAGCACCCCAGGCCGTGGGTCGAGGTTCGAGGTGTTCCTGCCGCGCTCCTCCGAGAGGAGAGCCTCCGCCCCAGCCACAGGCGACCAACCGCCGAGCGTTATGACCGTTCCTGCGCCGGGGACGAAGACAGTGCTGCTCGCGGAGGATGAGGAGGTCGTCCGGAGCCTCGTGGTCACCATTCTCGAGAATGCAGGGTTCAACGTCATCGTCGCTACGAACGGAGTGGAGGCGCTTGCACTCTGGGAGGCGACGCCCGGGATCGATGTGGTCGTCAGCGACATGGTGATGCCGGGGCTCGGCGGTCGAGCACTTGCAGACCGGATCCTGAGCTCAGCGCCCGATACTGCGGTGGTGTTCATCTCCGGCTACACCGCGGACGATCAGATTGGCACGACCAGGGCAGATGACGCACCCCAGCTCCTTCGGAAGCCGTTTACGCCCTCCGCCCTTGTCTCGGCGGTGGCGACAGCGCTCCAGCGCTCTGCGCTGCGCGAAGACGCACACCGCACCTGATCTCTCGCTCGTCCCGACGTGGGTCAGGCGCCCGACTGGATCCCGAACCCGACCCGCGCGTCGCGCGCGAGCCGCTTCAGGAAGACGACCTGTGGAACGACGATCGTGATCCGCCCGTCGTCAGTGTCGAGCGCCAGCGAGCCACCCGCTCCCGCCGAGACGGCGCGCTCGATTGCATCTGCCGACTCCACTGTGACATTGGCGCCCAGGATCTGGCCGCCCTCAAACGCAACTTCTATACGGATCGACTCGGTGTCAGCCACGCGCAACCACCTCAGTAAGGACGCCGTGGACGGCGTCGGGATGGACAAATGCAACCTGCAAGCCAAAGAGCCCCTCACGGGGGTGCTCGTCGATCAACTGAACCCCTGCAGAGGTGAGAGCTGCGAGCTCGGCGGCCACGTCCGCGACCTCGTACGCGATGTGATGCATCCCCGGTCCCCGCTTGGCGAGGAAGCGGCCCACCGGGGTGTCATCTCCGGTCGGCGCAAGTAACTCGATCCGACCGTCTCCGATTCGAACCGACGCTGCCTCGACCCCCTGGTCGGGAACCGAAGCACGATGTTCGAGGATGGCGCCGAACAGGCGGCCATACGTCGCAACGGCTTCGTCGAGGTCGGCGACCGCGATCCCTAGGTGGTGGACTCCCTTTGCGCTCACGCGGCGATGCTACTCGGACGGTCCCCCGGTGGAACGAGCACCGCATTGACAAGGCCGTAGGCGACCGCCTCCTCGGGCGTCATGAAGCGATCGCGATCGACGTCGTCCATGACCTTCTCCACGGTACGTCCCGTATGCCGCGACACGATCTCAGGACTTGTTCACTGGACGCGCGGGGGGCGCAGAACGGTGTATCGCCTAGATCCAGAGCCTCTCTCCGAGGCAACCGACTGGATCGAGAGGGTAGGGGCCGACCGGGACGGGCGCCTCGCGGCGCTCGCTCGTCACCTCAACCCGCGGCGGGAGTGCTGAGCTCGTCAGCCGGTGCGTTGAGCACGCGAATCGTGCCGACAGTCTCTGACGACGCCGACTCGACCGGGACGTCGCCCATCAGCGCGAGGTACTCGGTGCGGTCGAGCGTCTCCTTCTCGAGCAACGCCATGGCGAGGCGGTCGAGTGGAGCGCGATGCTTCTCGAGCAGCCTCTGAGCTTCGTCGTACGCATCGTCCGTAAGCCGCGCCTGCTCGGCGTCGCGCATCCGCTTCGTCTCTTCGGACAGCGCATAGTTGTCGGCGCGAACGGTGCGCGCGGGCGCAAGGGCGGACATTCCGTAGTCGAAAACCATGCTCCGCGCGATCTCAGTGACCTTCTCCAGATCGCTTGCGGCACCATTCGTGACCCGTCCGAAGACGACCTGCTCGGCCGCGCGTCCAGCAAGCGCGATCTTCATCACGTCGATCAACTCCTCCCTCGTGTGGAGGTAGCGATCCTCGGTGGGCAGGTAGTACGCAAGCCCAAGCGCGTCGCCACGTCCCACGATCGTCACCTTCTGGATCGGCATCAGCTCGCCCATCAGGTAGGCCATCAGCGCGTGGCCACCCTCGTGGTAGGCGAGGATTCGCTTCTCCTTCTCGGTGACGACGCGACGCTTCTGGATACCCGTAATCACCCGCTCAAGAGCACCATCGAAGTCGGCCATGTGGACGTGCTGTCGACCCTTGCGCGCAGCGAAGATCGCCGCCTCATTCGCAATGTTTGCAAGCTCGGCTCCGGTGAGCCCTGCAGTCCTGCGCGCAACAATTGAGAGGTCAACATCGGCCGCAAGAGGCTTCGAACGAGTGTGGACACGCAAGATGGCCTCGCGACCGACCACATCCGGAGCCGAGACATGCACCTGGCGGTCGAAACGGCCCGGGCGGAGCAGCGCAGCGTCGAGATCCTGAAGTCGATTCGATGCGCCCATCACGATGACGTCGTCGCGGGCACCGAAGCCATCGAGCTCAACAAGAAGCTGGTTGAGCGTCTGATCCTGCTCGCGGTTGAACCCGCTTCCGCCCCGCGCCGTCCCGACGGCGTCAAGCTCGTCGATGAACACGATTGCCGGAGCATTCTTGCGGGCCTCTGCAAACAGCTTGCGAATCCGCGCGGCTCCCAGACCGGCAAACATCTCGACGAAGGACGATGCGCTCGCAGAGTAGAAGTTCGCCCCGGATTCGCTCGCCACCGCCTTGGCCAGGAGCGTCTTCCCTGTTCCAGGCGGTCCATACAGAAGGACACCCTTCGGAATGGTGGCTCCAAGACGTTCGAACCGGCGGCGGTCCTTAAGAAACTCCACGACCTCCTGGAGCTCAGCCTTCGCCTCGTCCACCCCGGCGATATCCGACCAGACGACGTTGCTCGCGCCTTCCTTCTCTATCGCCGCAGGCTTCACGCGCGGCATGAAGCGCAGCGTCATGAGCAACAACACAACGATGACGCCAAAGAAGACGAGCGGTGCCCATGTCAGGATGAGGTCCTGGATGTGCTCTGAGGTCATATGCGACTCACCCTAGTGAGCGCGCGTCTTTGGTCAACCGTGCGTCATAGCCCGGCGGCCCACCTGTACGCGGACGACGAGTGCCCGTGTCCTCAAGCGGCTGCGGTCTCTGCCTCAAGACACGCAGCAAGTGCAGCGTCGGCCACCTCGAGCTGCTCGGGAGACGGCTCGGCCGTCGACAGCCGATTCTGGAGCTCGTAACCTGGCCTGGCAAGCGCGCGCGAGGCAAAACGGTCGGGGTTGCGATTCATCCAGCCAAACAGCTCGACCGAGGCGCCAAGCGCACCGACGGCGCCAATCAGGCGTGCGGCCCCCCTCGTCGCGGCAGGAGCGCGATTCGCAAGCGCGCCCGCCAAGGCAGACGTGAGAATCAGGGGTCCAACAAGGTGGGAGCCGCACCGTTCGTGCTCTTTCGAGGCACGCTCGCCACTTTCATAGGTTCCGATCGACACGTGCTCGGCCCCGTGGTAGGCGGTCAACTCACCGCCGCGGAGAGAGAGCACCGCGGGTGCGAGCGATGCGAAGGCGGCTACGGCCTCGCGAAGGCCGGCAGCGAGGGGGGAGCGACGGACGGCCGCCGCCGCGAGGGTTCCGGCGGCTACTGCGACCACGACCTCAGGACGACCGAACGAGAACTGCACAGCGGGTAGCGCCCTCTTCCCGACGGGACGCAGCGCGAACGACTCTGCGATCCGGACGGGGCCTCGGAGAAACGGGGTAGAAACGCTGACCGGAAGCCGCGGGACGTGACCGTTCGCAGTTGCGATCGAGCCATCGTCACGTCGGATCGCGACGCCAAAACTCGTTGGGCCGTGCACAAGGACGCCGTTCCGTAGTGCCATTCCGCCAAGGCGCAGTGGTGTGTCTCTCTTGCGCATCTCCATTGTGGGAGGGTACTTGGCCGCCCCGAGTTGGCGCGGGACGCGACCACTAACGTTCGACGAATCAGCGACGCGCGAGGGCGCGAAGCGCTGCCTGCAGGCGCGCCGCCGCGGGTCCGGGCCGAAACGAGATCGCGTCAACGGCGGATGCGGGCATGACTTCCCGGACGGAGGACGACGTGAAGACTTCGTCGGCGGCGAGGAGCCGCGCGAGCGGGTAGCTCCCCTCCTCGAGGCCGTAGCCCAACTCGACAGCGAGCTCACACAACGCCGCGCGGGTCTCGCCGGCAAGGATGCCAAGCTCAAGCGAGGGAGTCACGAGCATCTCGCCCTCCCGCCACCAGATATTGGTGACCGTCCCCTCGAGCACGGTCGCGTCGAGGTCGATGAACACCGCGTCGTCGGCTCCACGACGCCGTGCTTCCGATTCGGCTGCGAGGTTGGTGGCGTAGCTCGTGGACTTGGTGCCTGGCAGCAGCCAGCTGAACGATCGCCGGGGGAACGAGAGGGTGGCGAGCCTCTGTCCCTTGGTGCGGGCAGCCTCGATCCACGGTGGCACGGCGGACACCGTGGCCAGGGCAACTGCGGGGCCTCCGGGAGGGCCGGGTGTCCAGTAGAGCCGCAGGACGACATCTGCGTCGGTTCCCAGTTGTGCAGCCCCCACGGTTCCGAGCGCCAGCCAGGCGAGACCTTCCACCTCTTCGAGATTCGGCGGCGGCAGCTCGAGCATCGCTGCCGAGCGGCGCAATCGATCGAGATGCTCAACGAGTCGAAACGGGCGGCCCTCGTACACCCGAAGCGTCTCGAACGCCGCTCGACCGCGAGCGACAGCCTCGTCATCGACCCGCAGAGTGGGGAGCGCGGGATCCACGAGCCCTCGACCCGAAACCGCCACGGCAAGCGGGGCCGAGGTCACCCGGTAGCTCCGCGAGCCGCTGCTGCGGTTGGTGCGCATGAAGGGCGGTTCGAGTTCATGTGACCGACAGGATCCAGCTACGTCGGTCGGGTCGCTCGGTAGCGCCGGACGAGCGCATTCGTCGAGGCGTCATGGAGAAGCTCCGGATCCGAAGCGGCGGTGATCTCTCCGGCGAGGCGGGTTGCAAGCACCTTCCCGAGCTCAACTCCCCACTGGTCGAACGAGTCAACCCCCCAGACCGCTCCCTGTACGAACACGCTGTGCTCGTAGAGGCCAACGAGCGTGCCGAGCGCTCCGGGCGTCAGTCGGTCGAGCAGCAGGACGGTGCTTGGGCGGTTACCTGGCATCACCTTGTGCGGGACAAGGTGCTCTGGCACACCGTCGGCACGCACCTCAGCCGCGGTCTTCCCGAATGCAAGCGCCTCGGCCTGAGCGAGCATGTTCGCCAGCAGCAGGTCGTGCTGCTCTCCAAGGGGGTTGAGCGGCGACGTGAAGCTGATGAAATCGCAGGGCACAGGCGTGGTGCCCTGATGGAGAAGCTGGTGGAAGCTGTGCTGGCCATTGGTCCCCGGTTCGCCCCAGATGACAGCGCCCGTGGCAACGCCCACAGGTTCGCCGTCGAGCGTCACCGACTTGCCGTTCGACTCCATCGACAGCTGCTGGAGGTACGCGGGGAACCGCAGGAGGTATCGGTCGTAGGGAAGGACGGCGTGCGCCTGGAGCCCAAAGAGGCCGCGGTACCAGACCGCGAGGAGACCCATGAGCGCGGCGATGTTCTTCTCGAGTGGTGCAGTGAGGAAGTGCTCGTCGGCCCCGTGGAAGCCGGCCAGGAGGTCGGTGAACGCGTCCGGCCCGACGGCCAGCATCGTCGAAAGCCCTATCGCGCCACCCATCGAGTACCGCCCGCCGACCCAATCCCAGAATCCAAAGGCGTTCTCAGGGTCGATCCCGAACTCTGCGACCGCTTCGAGATTCGTCGACACCGCCACCACGTGCAACGGAACGGCAGCCTCACCAAGCGCATCGACGATCCACGCTCGGAGCGCACGAGCGTTCGTCATCGTCTCGATCGTGGTGAACGTCTTCGATGAGACGATCACAAGGGTCTCGGCCGGATCCAGGTCGCGGGTAGCCTCGATCACATCGGAGCCATCCACGTTCGAGACGAAGCGGAAGGTCATCTCACGCCGGCTGTAGTACCGCAGTGCCTCGTACGCCATCGCGGGGCCCAAGTCCGAGCCGCCGATGCCGATGTTGATGACGCTTTTGATCGGCTTGCCCGTCGAGCCGTG
>JANNQQ010000219.1:0-2246 GCA_031400835.1 Actinomycetes bacterium
TCAAGACTTCAGTCTGCACTGAAGGGCCTGGCGCGCGCGCGAGGCTAACCCAGTCCAGACTTCAGTCTGCACTGTGGGGTGCGCGCCGCCCAGCCCGGAGGGTTTTCCACGTCCTTCAGTGCAGACGGAAGCCTGGACTGGCCAGAACGGCAACCACGTCCGCGTCGTCGCCGCGGAGGTAGCTGCCTCTGATCAGCGTCCATGCACGGATTCTTGCTTCGTCGAGCCCGGCAGCGACGAATGCTGCGATGCGGCGTTCGGTCACATCGAGCCGCATTGGAGAGAAGCATGGGTTCCAGAGGAAGGACGGCACGTCATACTCCGGCTCGCCGAGCATCGGTTTGGGATCGATCGCGACGTAACGGCCACCTGCATCGAGGATGTTGTGGTGGTGGAAGTCGCCGTGAACGAGCGTCGAGCGCCCGACTTCGAGGGACGCATGGACGTCACGAGCACGTCTGAGGAGTTCTCGGTCGACAACGCCGGCTCGTTCGGCGTTGTCGAGCCACCGAGGGATCTGGTCGCCGATCCAGCGAAATGGCGGCCCCGCGGGGCGCCAGAGGCGCAGCCCGACCGAGACCGCAACCGCAGTCGCGTCGTCCTCGGGAAGCTCGGAGAGATCGGTGCCAGGTTGCGCACGCTCGATCAGCGCGGCACGACGGGAGCGGTCGTGTCGCAATAACCGCACAGCTCCGTTTCCGTCCCAGAACGCGAGCCCATCGGCCTCCTCGTCGGCCTCGTCATCATCGGGCGGTGTGATCTTGAGCACTGCATCCGCGCTAACGGCGGCGACATACGAGAACCGCGACAGAGCGAAGGGAGCGCCAAGATCAAGCTCCCACTCGCGAGCGACCACGCGCGCGTTCGCGGCAAGAACCTCAAGATCCGGCGGGCCACTCATCCGTGGAGCGTAGAGCAGCAAGTGGCTCTGAGACACTAAGTCGCACCAGCAGACGATCGCCACGCGCTGCATGGTCGTGAGCGCCCGAAAACACCACGAGGACCGACCGAGCATTCCACCGGGATCAGTTCTCCCGCAGCACCCGCCCGATCCCGCGAACCGCCTGTCGAATCCTGTGCTCGTTCTCGACCAGGGCAAAGCGCACGAATCCCTCCCCGCCCGGCCCAAAACCGACACCAGGCGACACGGCGACCGTTGCCTCACGCGCGAGGTGCACTGCGAACCCGAGCGAACCCATCGACGCAAACTGCTCTGGCACGGGCGCCCACGCGAACATCGTCGCGCGCGGCTTGGGAAACGACCAGCCGATGCGGTCGAGCCCGTCGCAGAGTGCATCGCGGCGCGATCGGTAGATCTCGCAGACCTCCTCCGGCGTCTCCGGTGCATCGTTCATCGCGGTGATTGCGGCGATCTGAATTGGCTGAAAGGTGCCGTAGTCGAGCCAGCTCTTCAATCGAGCAAGCGCCTGGCACACGTCGGCGTTGCCGACGAGGAAGCCCACGCGCCAGCCGGCCATCGAGAACGACTTCGTCAGCGTGTACAGCTCCACCGCCACATCCTCCGCGCCGGGAACCTGGAGGATTGACGGCGGTACGTGACCGTCGAAGGCGAGGTCCGCGTAGGCGAAGTCGTGAACCACGAGAATCCCGCGCTCGCGTGCGAAGTCGACCACACGCTCCATGAACTCCAGCTCAACCGTGGCTGTCGTCGGGTTATGTGGAAACGACAACAACAACACGCGCGGTCGCGGCGTCGCACGCTCGTACGCGGCTGCGAGGTTTGCAAAGAGATCCTCGGTCGGTCCCATCGCCACCTGAAACACACTTGCGCCGGCGAGCATCGGCGCGTGAATGTGGATCGGGTAGCTCGGGGACGGCACGAGCGCCGCGTCGCCCGGCTCGACGAGCGTCCACATCAGGTGCACGAGGCCCTCCTTCGCGCCCATCGTCGCCACGACCTGTGTCTCCGGATCGAGGGTGACGCCGAACTTGCGGAGGTAGAGGTCGGCGCACGCAGCGCGAAGCTTGGGGATCCCCTTCGAGGCCGAGTAGCGGTGATTCCGCGGCTTCTCCGCTGCCTCCTTGAGCTTCCGTTGCTCATCGACTGCACGGTGAGGGTGCCGGTCACCCCACTCGTTGTCGCGAAGGGCAAGACGTACACCGTCACGGTCGATGCGAACACGGCTACCACAGCCCCGGTCACGCGCACGATCACGCTCGTCGGAAGCTAGGAGACTGGGATTTGAGGGTGGCGCTCGGCAGGTGCTGGGCGCCACCCTCACATG
>JANNQQ010000220.1:0-3318 GCA_031400835.1 Actinomycetes bacterium
CAAAATCCCGTCGACCTCGACTACAAGGCAATGTCGAACGCAGGCACCTGGCTCGTGGGGCGTCTGCAAACCGAGAACGACAAGGCGCGCGTACTTGAAGGGCTGCGCTCGGCTGCGGGCGGTACCGATATCGCAGCTCTCGACGCAGCGATCGGGGCGCTCGGCAAGCGTCAGTTCCTGCTCGTCTCGGCCAAGTCCTCGAAGCCACGTTTGCTTGCAACGCGTTGGGCGATGTCGTATCTGCGTGGCCCGCTGACCAAGGAACAGGTCTCGACGTTGATGGCGGACCGAAGGGCTACGACGCAGCTCGCTCCGCAACCTGCGGGTGAAGCGACACCTACCCCGACTCCGCCTCCGACCGCAGTGGCTGCGGATGAGACAACCGTGGCGCCCGCTGTCGCGAGCGGCATCTCGGTGGGATACCTCGATGCGGCCGCCCCCTGGGGTGCAGAGGTTGGCGCGGTTGCCGGCTCACCGCGACATCGCGCGTATGTCGCCGCGCGCGTCTCGCTGCGCTACGACGATACGGCCGCCGGGATCGACGAGGATCAGGAGTTTGAGGCGGTCTACGGCCCTCTCGACGATGGGCTCGAGCTTGAGAGCGAGCGACAGGTTGACTACGACGACCGCGACTTTCGCGCCGAACCGCCTGCGGGCGCCGTCTATGTCCTCCCAGGGGCCGCGGTAGCCGAAGCGAAGTTCTTTGCGAGTGCCGCAAAGGAGATCCAGCGACGACTCGTGGAGAACAACGCACTCGAGCTGCAGCGAAACGCGTTGCTCAAACTTGTGTCACGGCCAGGAGAGTCGCCGGATGCCTTCGCTGCGCGCTGTTCAGCCGCGGCGGAGGACAAAGCAGACGCCGAAACGGCAAAGATCCGAGACCGCCTCGAAACCAAGCAGGATCGGCTCGAGAAGGCTCTTGCACAGGCGCAGCGGCGAGTCGAAGAGCTCGACACCGACGCACGATCACGCCAGGCGAACGAGCTCGTCGCAGGGGCAGGCGCGGTTCTCGGTGCGCTCTTCGGCGGACGGAGAAGCGCGAGGTCGATCACGGGTGCCATCAGCGGTGCAGCCTCGCGACGCGGCATGAGCGCGCGCGTCGGCGAGCGAAGAGCTTCCGCCGAAGAGAAGGTCAAGGACACCCAGGACGATCTCGCCGTTCTCGAGCAGGAGATCCTCGACGAGATCGCCGAGATCGACGAGAAGTGGACGGAGGTCGCCGAGACCCTGGACACAGTCGCGATCAGACTTGAGGCGACAGATGTCCGCGTTGTCGAGACGCGGCTTCTTTGGGTTCCGTCCGCCTAGTCAGGCGCGCGGCTGCTGCCTGCGCGCTCGGCGTACTCGCTTGCGGATGTGCGCCCACCGGCGACGATTCTGCGCCGGACGCCGGCGAAGGCCAGGAAGCAACCATCGAGTGGATTTCCGACGGTGACTCGCTGCGGCTCACCAACGGCAGCAAGGTGAGGCTTTTGCAGGTTGACGCTCCCGAGCGCGACACAGACTGCTACGGCCATGGCGCAACCCAAGCGCTCATCGCACTCATCCCAAAGGGAACCGAGGTCACTCTCCAGCGCGACGCAGCGCTCGACGACGCGGACACGTATGGTCGACTGCTGCGTTATGTGTTCGTCGGCAATGAGAACGTCAATCTTGCGCTCGTCGAAAGCGGCGCGGCGGCGCCGTACTTCTTTCGCAAGGAACGGGGTCGGTACGCGGGAGATCTCCTTGCAGCCGCAAAGCGCGCCCGGGACGCAGGACGCGGGCTCTGGGGAGCCTGCCCCAAGGCCGAGTTGAACACTGGGCTCGGTTCGGTGAGCGGATCGGCATCGACCGAGCGCCGGTAGCCTCACGATCATGACGCGTTTTTGGCATCCCGTTGCGGATATGCACGCCGTCCAGAAGCACGGTGAGCTGATCCTCGATCGAGCGGACGGTGTAACTGTGTGGGACACCGCTGACCGCCGGTATCTCGATGCGGTTGGCGGGCTTTGGTACTGCAACGTGGGCTACGGCCGCACGGAGTTGATCGACGCAGCGACTGCGCAACTACGCCGTCTTCCGGCCTATTCCAACTACGGCGACCTGACCACGGAGAGCACGACCACGCTCGCGGACCGCCTCGCCTCGATTGCGCCGATGGACGATGCGTCCGTGTTCTTCACAAGCGGTGGCGGCGAGTCGATCGAAACCGCGGTCAAGCTCGTGCGCCGGTACTGGAGCCTCCGCGGTGAGGCTGACCGGACGATCATCATCTCCCGCGAGCGCGCCTATCACGGCCTCGCCGGTTATGGCACCAGCATCGTCGGCACCGACGCCTTCACCGTTGGTGTGGGGCCGCTCGCGGGCGGAACGTTGCGCGTGCCCTGGAACGATGCCGCTGCGCTGGCGAGCGCAATTGACGAAGCGGGTGCGGAGCGCGTAGCCGCCTTCTTCTGCGAGCCGATCATCGGCGCAGGCGGTGTACTCCTCCCGCCCGAGGGCTACCTCCAGGCCGCGCGCCAGGTGTGCCGTGAGCGCGGTGTCCTCTTCGTGGCTGATGAGGTGATCTGCGGCTTCGGGCGTGTTGGAGACTGGTTCGCCAGCAGCCGCTTCGGGCTCGATCCCGATCTCGTCACCTTCGCCAAGGGCGTGACGTCCGGGTACATCCCGCTGGGTGGCGTGATCATCGCACCATCGATCCGTGACACCTTTTGGGCTGACGGTGTTGGCCCGTGGAGGCATGGTTACACGTATTCGGGTCATGCCACCGCCACCGCCGTCGCGCACGCAAACCTCGACCTCATGGAGCGCGATGGGCTTCTCGGCCGCGCACTTGAGCTTGAGAGTGAGCTCGCCGAGGCGTTTGCGCCGCTTGTGGAACACGAACTTGTCTCCGAGATACGTGCAGGCCTCGGTGTCGTCGCGGCTGTGCAGCTCGATCTCGACGCGATCGCCGCCGACGCCACGCTGCCCGACCGGGCGATGATGGCCGCGAGAGCCCAGGGCGTCTTGACGAGAGCGCTCACCGGAGGCGGGCTCCAGATCTCCCCGGCTCTCGTGATTACACGTGCGGAGCTTGACGAGATTGCGGGCGGAATTCGCGCGGGCCTGGACGATCTCAGCTAGCGCCGAGCGATCGGTGCGACGCGCGCACCCGTAAGCATGATCAGGTCGGAGGGCGCAAGCTCAACCTCTAGCCCGCGACGACCGGCGCTCACAAACACGGTCTCGAACGCCTCTATCGATTCATCCACCACCGTCGGCAGCGCCTTACGTTGGCCGAGTGGACTGATGCCGCCGGCCACATAGCCCGTCGTGCGCTCGGCCAGCTTCGGG
>JANNQQ010000221.1:0-1846 GCA_031400835.1 Actinomycetes bacterium
CCTGGTTCTGCGTGCAGTCGCCCAGCACATGACCGAATTGTAGCTCCGGGCCGAAGTGGTGCTTGTCGCCGTAGACACTGAAGCCGACGGTCAACGGCCCAGCCAGCAACGGTCCTCGTTCGCGTCGGTAGCGGACCCAGACGTCGTCGCGAATGATCGGCGTTGCCGTTCCGTCGGCGTCTAGACCGTCGACTTCGAGCTCGGGGCCACCGACCATGAAGTCGGTATGGACCTGCGAGACGTTGATGCCACGCTCGAGGAGATCCTCTGAGCTGAGGCCCGTCGCACCCTCTACGACGAAGGGCAGCCCACTCCCGTACGCGATGTGACAGCTCGCGTTCTCATCGAACAACGTGTCGTGGAACACGATGCCGCTGCGTCGGATGGCGGAGTCACCGGTGACGAACGCAAGCTCACCAAGGTACGGCGCCTGCGGATCGAGCTTGAGCTCCCGCTCTATCACTTCCGCTCCGTCGCCGTCCGCGCGGGTCTCGACGATCCGACCGTCACGAATGGTGAACTCGAGGCCCGTAACCGTGACGCCCACGCTGGTAACCAACGGGTAGGTGGAGCGGATGACGCCCTCTGCGCGTCGTAGGTCGGGAGTCGTGAAGACCTCCTCGGTGGGGATGTTCGGCAAGTGCTTGATCCCGCTCTCGGTCTCGAAGGTCGCACAGAGCCACTTCGCGCCGGTTAGGAGCCCCACTTTGAGGTCTGTCCCAGGGCCGTGATAGCGGATCGCATCGAAGCCGTGTTCAACGAGTTGCGCCGCTCGCAACTGGAGCTTCGCCGTCTGCTCGCGCCACGCGGCAACTGGGTCGGGCGTGTCGAGGCGCATGGCTGTCGCAACCGCCTGCCAGAGCCGCTCGACGTCCGGTTCGCCAAACACCGTCCTCGCCCAGCCGGCGTTTGGAGCGGCAACGATGACCCAGTTGACCTGTCGCTCTGTGATCAACGGGAGATAGAGCTTCCTGAAGTCGGCAGCATCCGACTTGGCGACGAGTCCTGCGTCGAGCCCATCGAACATCCCGGGCTCGGGCGCTCCCGAAAGCGCAATGAGCGCAGGTCGCGTGTCGTACCAGCTGCGCGCCATATCGAGTGTCCACTCAGGTGAGATACCGAGCATCTCCTCGGGACCAAGCTCGATCGCGGCGCGACGGACGTGGCGGTCGGAGTAGAACGGGACCACCCGCGAGGCTCCAGCGCGGTACGCCGCGCGTGCGATCTCGCGCACGACCTCGACCTGCTCGACGTGGGCGAGGATCATGACCTCCTGGCCCTCCTGCACGTTGGCCCCAACGCGCACGGTGAGCTCGGCGTACTTCCTCAGGCGTTCAACAGGATTCAACGGGCCACTCAGCTAAGGCTTTAAGCCTGCTCGAGGTGTGACGCTCAGCTCGGGGCGTGACACTACTCGCCCCAGTCGAAGTCGCGCGACTTCCCCCAGAGGCCCTCGTCGAGCGCAGGACCTTCGGCTTCACCTTGGCCCGGCCAGGGCAATGCGGGAATCGGAACCGGCTCGGTCGCGGCCACTTCGATGGGTGACTGCTCGGGGATCGTCTCGAGCGTCTCCTCGAGCCTCGCCTGCTCCTCGGATTTGAAGAGAGGGTGGTTCTCCATCGGATCGGCGACTTCATACTGATCGATCGGCATCGAGCCATCGAGCCCGGCGTTCCGCTTCTTCAACGAGAGGTGCTCTTCAATCGCACGCGAGAAAGGCGTGTCGTTATCGAGACTCGTCGCAGATTCGGGCTCCGCAGCGGAGTCTGTACTGGGCTCAGATGCCATTGACCAATTGTACCCGCCTCAGAAAGGCCTGCAACCGACGCAAAATGCGAGGCGTGCT
>JANNQQ010000222.1:0-6319 GCA_031400835.1 Actinomycetes bacterium
CCTCCACTCGGGCGGCAGGTGAGGGTGGAGGGAGCAATTGAACGGGTCTCAGAGGCCGAATCATCGGCCTACTACACCTCGCGGTCGCGCCCAAGCCAGATCGGCGCCTGGGCTTCGCCTCAGTCTCATCCGCTCACCGGGAGGGACGATCTCGAACGCCGCGTGGCGGAGGCTGAGGAGCGCTTTAGGGGGAGCGAAGTGCCGCTACCGCCGTTCTGGGGTGGGTACCGGCTGGTGCCTGACGCGTTCGAGATGTGGACGGGGCGTGACGACAGGCTTCACGACCGGATTCGCTACGAGCGCGATGGAAGGACGTGGCGGAGGGAACGGCTCGCGCCGTAGGAGAAGGCCCTAGGGTGTCGCAGGCGCGAGCGCCGACTTCGTGTAGAGCCCCGACGCGTTCCACAGCAGGAAGCCCTTGGCGCCCTGGAGGCGCGTTGCCTCAACCTGCTGACGGAGCTGCTTGCCGGAGTATTTTTTCCCCGGAGGGCTCCAGTCCTGAATCCATGGGATCAGCTGGGCGCGGCTCCCGCTGAGCTGGGCTCGAAAGTCGACCAGCGTCCGGAACACCGTCTCTCCGGGCTCGTCCACCGGCGAGGTGATCCCTAGCTCACCCTCCCCGTAGAGAGAGGGGTAGGACATCGGGTTGATGTGATCGACGTGTTGCGAGATCCACGCCGGAACCTGGCCGATTCGGAGATCGCGTGTGGCCGAGAGCCCGAAGAGCGCCGTCGAGATCCTAACCCCAAGGGGCGCGAGGCGACGCTGGGCGTACGCGGCGAAGTCGGCTATCAGCTGCCCTCGCGGGACGCTCGTTCTCCCGGGGTAGACGGCACTCGACGTGTCGCCGTCTGAAGGGAAGCGCACGTAGTCGAGCATGATCTCGTCGAAACCGGCGTTTGCTGCGGCTGCGGCAATCCCGAGCGCGTAGTCCCAGACCCGTCGATCGTAGGGGTTCACCCACCCGAGACCCGCATCCGTCTTCCAGACCGAGCCGTCGGCCCGGTGAATCGCAAGATCGGGGCGGGCCGCAGAGAGCACGGGATCCTGGAAGACAACGACGCGGCCGATCAGGTAGATGCCGTTGCGGTGGGCGAGTCGTGCAATCTCGGCGGGTTTGTAGAACGACCGCACCGCGCCGATCCGCGAGGCGAGCGGAACACCCGCCGGACGGAATCCGATCTCACCGCCCTCGTCCTTGACGTCCAGCTCAATCGTGTTGAGCCCAGCCTTGCGAAGGTCGACGTACTCCTGGAACTTGCCCGGGAGTGAAGCAAGCGCGGCGGTGACATGGACCCCTCGCACCTCGACGGGTAGCGGACGCGGTCGGATCGTCGCCGGAAACGTTGCAGCCGTCGTTGCGGTTACAGGTTTGGTCTTGGCTGGCGCTGCTGCATGCCGATTCTTCCCGGCGATCGTCATTCCGCCGGCAAGCCCCAGCACGACCAGCAGGAGCGTGCCCAGCACGAGCGCGCGGCGGCGACGCTTGGTGCGGCGCGCATTGTTCCGTCGCGAGTGAAACCGCTGATTCGGATCAACGGATGGGAAGAGCATTGACACGGGTCCAGGAGGGTATCGCACCTTGGCGCTCATGCGAAGCCCGCGCGACATACCATGGGCACCTCAGATGGCTGATCGGCAACTGAAGCACGCCCGGATGACACCCACGACGCTGCGCAGCGCGCCGCGGTCGTCCACGGGCTTCGTACTTCAGCCAGTACTACCCGTCGACGCCGACGACGCGCTGCTTGGTCGTGGCTGCCCCCGAACGCACTCCAATCACCGACCAACCATCTAAATGGTGCTCTCCGACCGCACAATCCGCCGCCTCATCGAGGAAGGTCGGATCGAGATCGAACCGTACGAGCCTGCCCTCCTCCAGCCGTCGAGCCTCGATGTGCGGGTCGACCGCCTGTTCCGCGTCTTCCGAAATTCGCGCTATCCCTTCATCGACGTGAAGAAGGAGCAGGAGGAGCTCACCGAGCTCGTCGAGGTCGTCGACGGGGAGGCCTTCATCCTCCACCCCGGCGAGTTCGTACTTGGCTCGACGCTTGAGCGCGTTGCCTTGCCGGACGATCTTGTGGCGCGACTCGAAGGCAAGAGCTCGCTTGGAAGGCTCGGGCTCCTGATCCATTCAACCGCGGGCTTCATCGACCCTGGCTTCAGCGGTCACGTGACACTCGAGCTCTCGAACGTTGCGAACCTCCCGATCACGATTTACCCGGGGATGAAGATCGGCCAGCTTTCGTTCGTCCAGATGAATGAGGCGGCCGAGCGTCCGTACGGCTCGGCGGGTATGGGATCGAAGTACCAGGGCCAGCGAGGCCCCACACCGAGCGCGTACTGGAAGAACTTCAGCGAGGGCGTTTGACCGGGTTCAGGGCTGTGCTCGTCAAGGCCATGGGACGCCTGCACGTCGCCGTGTTTCGCTTGACCGGCGGCCGGCTTGGTGGGCGCATTCGCACGGCGCCAGTCCTGCTGCTCACCACGACCGGCCGAAGGACGGGCGCCTCACGGACGACGCCGCTCCTCTATCTTCGCGACGGCGCGCGACTGGCGATCGTCGCGTCATTTGGCGGCTCGCCGCGACACCCGGCGTGGTACCTGAATCTCTGTGCGAATCCGGACGTCGGCGTGAATCTCGGCCGGACGCGGTTTGCCGCGACGGCGCGCACAGCGACGCCTGACGAACGGGAGCTCCTCTGGCCCGGATTCGTCGAGATGTACGCCGGATACGACGGCTATCGCCTCAAGACGAGCCGCACGATTCCGGTGGTCTTGCTCGAGCAAACGCGATGACCGTCTAGAGGCTTAGTGTGGGTTACGGGCACGTCTGGACACGCGTCTGTGCCGGCGGATCGTGCCCGCAACCGCACCCGCAACCCGCATCAATCCTCTAAAGAGAATGAGGGCCGCCCGGTGCCTTCGAACGGCAACGGGCGGCCCTCACTTCGGTAACCAACGTGGATTTGGCAGAGGCGTTTCCTGCCGGGCCAAACGGGCCGGCGGCGCGAAAACGCGAGTCCCCTACGCGTGGCTATGGCGATTCCCCGAGGGTCTCAGGGACACGCCTCTACCCGCTGGTACCTCCACTGCCGGTACTGCCAGAATTCACCCGACCACCTCCTTTCCGCGGTAGAGCGATCTTACGCATTTCCATCGGACGATCGCAAGTCCCCTCGAGCTCCTACTCCAGAATCGATGTGACTTCGAGTCCGTTGCCGATGGGCACCGTGATCGAAGAGAGCGTCCTGTCGTTCTGGCGTGCCTCTACGTACCCCGCGAGCTGACCGCGATGATCGCCGACGTTGTCGGCAACGACAAGGCTCCCCGGCACAAGCAACGGGCGTACTAGGCCAAAGTGCTCTTCGTAGTCATCCTTCCAGGCGTCGATCAAAACGAGATCGAATTGACCCGTCAATGAGCTGAGACTTGCCGAGGCGTCGCCGACAATCACCTCGGCGACACCCTCGAGCCCGGCCTCACGCACGTTGTCGCGCCAGCGGGTCGCCTTCTGCGGCTCGAGCTCGAGCGAGGTCACGTGACCGCCGCGGAGACGTGCGCCCGCTCCGATCCACATGGTCGAATACCCGAACGATGAGCCCACCTCAAGCGCCCGACACCCAGGGATCGCAGCAGCGAATGCAAAGAGCAGCGCTCCTGCCTCAGGCCCAACGGCGAGCGAGCGTTCGACCATCGGGCTGCCAGCCTCCCGCGCCGCGTCCTCCTCACGATCGAGACGCGCAAGCACGTTTTTGATGCGATCGTCGAGCATGACCTACGGCACCATAACCACGACAATGCCGTCGTCTCGAACACGGACGGGGTAGGTCTCGACCGCGATGTACGCAGGCAATGTGAGCGCCGCCCCTGTACGTACGTCGAAACGCGCTCCGTGGCGCGGGCAGACGACCTCACAGGATTCGGGCTCCCAGTCGCCCTCACAGAGCTTTCCGTCGTCATGGGTGCAACGATCTTCGATCGCGTAGAGCACGCCAGCGCAGTTGTACACACCCACACCCTCCGGGCCGGCATCGCCGAGCACCCGGTGTGTCCCGGACGGGAACTCCGCGAATGGGCAGACCTCAATCTCCGGCATAGGCTCTAAGACAGCGTGATCCCACTTGCAGGCACGCCCCACTCCTCCGGAAGCGGAGTGCCCTTGGCGCGATGCAACGCCACCTTGAGCACTCCCAGCCCGAGGAGGGCGCATTTGAGCCTCACAGGTGACAGCGGAATCCCGATCTCCTCCAGGAGCTCGTCCTTGGGCATCACGGCTATCTCCTGAGCAGTCCGCCCAACGACGAGCTCGGAGAGCATCGACGTGGCCGCCTGACTGATCGCACAGCCCTGTCCTTCGAACCCGACCTGCTCGAGGACGTCTCCCTCGCCAAACCGCACGGTCACCGTGATCTCATCGCCGCAGAGCGGGTTCTGCCCTTCTGCGATGGCGTCCGCGGGATCGAGAAGGCCATGGTTCCGCGGTGCCTTGTAGTGGTCGAGGATGACCTCTCGGTAGAGCTGCTCGAACTCGCTCATCCGAGCTTCTCCTTGACCACATGGAGACCGTCCACCAGGCGATCGATCTCGTCCTTGATGGTGTAGAGGTAGAAGCTCGCGCGGTTGGTCGCGGGCACACCGAGGTGCTTCATCAGCGGCTGCGCGCAGTGATGTCCTGCACGGATCGCAATGCCATCGAAATCGAGCACCTGGGCCACGTCGTGTGGATGGATGCCATCGACGTTGAACGACACGATCCCGGCCCGCCGCTCCGCTGGTGGCCCATAAGTCCGCACCCAGGGAAGCTCACCGAGCCTTCCGAGGGCGTACGCCGCGAGCTCCTGTTCGTGACGCTCAATCGATTCGAAACCGACCGCGTTCAGATAGTCGATCGCGGCAGCGAGACCCACCGCCTCGGCCATAGGCGCAGTCCCGGCTTCGAACTTGTGGGGAAGCTGACCCCACGTCGTCCGCTCCGCCCCGACCGAGGCGATCATGTGGCCGCCGAGGAGAAACGGCTCCATCGCCTCAAGGAGCTCGGCCCGACCCCAAAGTGCGCCGATCCCGCTCGGGCCACACATCTTGTGTCCCGAGATCGCGGCAAAGTCGAGGTCAAGCGCCTGAACATCGACCGCTCGATGAGGTGCGGCCTGGGCTGCATCAGCGACGACGATCGCGCCGAGCCCATGCGCCCACGCGACGAGCTGCTCGATCGGGTTCACCGTTCCGAGTGCGTTCGAGACAAGACCGACTGCGAGCACGCGGATGCGTCCTTCGCGCTCTAACTCCTCGAGCGCGTCGAGACGCAGATCTCCGTCCTCATCGAGCGGTACGAAACGGAAGCTGGCACCCGTCTTCGCCGCTATGTACTGCCACGGGACGTAGTTCGAGTGGTGCTCGAGCTCGGTCGCGACGACGACATCACCGGGGCCGAGGTTCGGAATACCCCATGCGTACGCGACGAGGTTGATTCCCTCGGTGGCGTTCCGGACGAAGATCACCTCGCGCTCCGAAGGGGCGTTGAGAAGCGCTCGCACGGTCTCGCGCGAAGACTCCAGAGCCTCGGTCGCCTTCTCGGCAAGCTCGTACACGCCTCGGTGCACGTTCGCATATGACGTCTCGTAAAAATGCGTCATCGCATCGAGAACAGCTCGCGGTTTCTGCGAGCTCGCGGCGCTGTCGAGGAAAGCGAGTGGCTTGCCGTGCGGTCGCTGCTCAAAGATAGGGAAGTCGCCGCGGATGCGATGTGCATCAAGCTTTGCTGGCGCTGCAGTTGTCACGAGATCATCGTAGCTTCGGCCCCGCAGTGTCCCGGCGGGCAACGGCATCCGCCGTCGGTCGAGCGTACGGCCAGCTAGCAACTATCAGTTGCAAGCGCTCACGACGGCCTGCGAATCCCGAGGACACCTTGCAACGATAAGTTGCAAGCTCACGTCGAAGCCTGCGAATCCCCCAGGCGCACCTTGCAACGATAAGTTGCAAGCTCGCGTCGAGGCCTGCGGAAACCCCCGCACAGAGCTCGTGGCGAATCGGGGCGCCGTGCTTGGTGGCCCGTGGCGCGATGCTGCCGCTCGGGTGACGGTCCCGAACATGTTCCTCGACGCTGCGCAGACAAGAGTTATCCCTGCCTGACCAGGTTTCCGATCAGGCGGAGATTCAGGTCGTCATCGATGGGCACCCAAGCGGTGTCCTATTGGAGGGAGGGTTCCCCGGGGAACCGTAGGTTCCCAACTTCAGGATCCGCGAAGCGGCAATGACTAATGCTTGCCGTTGGTCTGGGCGCGCCTCACGATCTCGCGTTGGCGCTCGATGGCGCCGT
>JANNQQ010000223.1:0-2496 GCA_031400835.1 Actinomycetes bacterium
CGGCTCGGCGTTCTGGTATCGGCTCGCCGAGTCCACCGCGAGACGCGCATACCGAGGGTCGTCGAACGTTCCCGTTGGACTGACTCCGACGACGTCCTTCATCTGCTCCTCCCTCTGGGATCAATCTGCATGAACGGTGCACCTTGGGCTGCGTGCGCGGATCGCGGGCGCGCACCAACCGACGTACTATATGCGCATCAGGCGAGAAATGCTCATCACGTGAAGCGTGTCCGACTACTGCTGTGGGACGCGTTCTCGGAGGAACTAAGCTCCGAGA
Source organism: Actinomycetes bacterium (assembly GCA_031400835.1). GTDB lineage: Bacteria > Actinomycetota > Thermoleophilia > Gaiellales > Gaiellaceae > Gaiella. The sequence goes on from JANNQQ010000223.1 coordinate 278, forward strand.
ATGCCCGTGACCGATGTCTCCGTGCGTGATCGGTCTCACCCATTGCTGACCGACGCGTTTCTCGGAGTCCCGGTGTGAGTCGTCGGCGGATCCACTATACGAAGCCCTCGATCACCGATCTCGAGGTGAGGTACGCCAGCGATGCAGTCGAGAACGGATGGGGTGAACGCTGCTACGAATACCTCGATCGATTCGAGGGTGCCCTCGAATCGCATCTCGGCGTCGAGCACGCCATCGCGACGTCGAGCTGCACGGGCGCACTTCACATGGGCCTCGCGGCACTCGGCGTTGGTCGGGGTGACGAGGTGATTCTGGCCGACATCAACTGGATTGCCTCCGCGGCTCCCGTGACGTATCTCGGAGCAACGCCGGTTCTGGTTGATATCAGCCCGGACACATGGTGCATCGACCCGCAGCGTGTGGAGGAAGCGATCACCGAACGAACCAAGGTAATCATGGCCGTACACCTCTACGGAAACCTCTGCGACATGGAGGCCCTCCTCGACATCGGAGAGCGGCACGGAATCCCGGTCATCGAGGATGCTGCCGAGGCGCTCGGATCGACGTACGCGGGCAGACGTGCAGGCTCGCTCGGCGCGTTCGGGACGTTCTCGTTTCATGGCACGAAGACGATTACGACAGGCGAAGGTGGGGCGTTTGTCACGAGTGACGCAGATCTCTTCGAAGAGGTGTTGACGCTGAGTAACCACGGGAGAGCGCGTGGCCAGACGAAACAGTTCTGGCCCGACAGAGTTGGGTTCAAGTACAAGATGTCGAATGTGCAGGCGGCGATCGGCTGTGCCCAGCTGGAAAGGATCGCCGAGCTGATCGACGAGAAGCGGAGAATATTCGAGGCGTACTGCGAGGGCCTGCGATCGTCGGGAATCACCTTGAATCCCGACCCGGATGCAGTGGCGACACCCGGATACTGGATGGTGAACGCGCTCTTCCCCGTCGGTGCCATGGACGTTGTCAGGCGTCAGCGATTGGTCGACGCGCTCGATGCCATCGGTGCCGATGCCCGAGTGTTCTTCTGGCCGCTGACCGAGATCGGGCACTTCGAGGCACGGCATTCGACACCGGTCAGCTATGAGGTCTCACACCGCTCACTCAATCTCCCATCCGCCTCTGGGCTCACCGAGGCGGAGATCGGCGCCGTCTGCGAGGTCGTGCTCGCGTCTCTCGATCCATGAGATCGAGGCGCAGCATCCAAGCACCCTTGAGGAGGACGCGAATCAGAAGACCTCGAGCCGTGGAATCGGTGTGACGAAGCTCCCACCCCACTGCCGCACAGCCGCCATCTGACTCGCGATCTCCTCGCGGAGATTCCAGGGGAGCAGGAGGATGTAGTCGGGCTGATCCTCGAAGATGCGGTCTGGCGAGAAGATGGGAAGACGTGAGCCCGGCAGAAACAGGCCCTGTTTGTGCGGCGACCGATCGACGGTGTAGGCAACCGAGGAGGTGTCGACTCCCGCGAAGTTGAGGAGCGTGTTCCCCTTCGCCGGTGCGCCATAGGCCACCACCTTCTTTCCCTCGCGCTGCGTGTGGGCCAGGAAGTCGAGGAGGTCGGCTCTCACCTGCCTGGCGCGTGCGCCAAGGCTCCGGTAGGTCGCGACGTTTGTCAGTTCGTGGTGTCGTTCGAGTTCATCCATCGCAGCGACAGAGTCCGTTACCGGGGTCACTGCGGTCGCGTGGCGCGCCGTCACGCGGAGAGAACCACCGTGCGTCGGAAGCTCCTGAACCGCCGTTACCGTGAGGCCGTGGCGTGCAAAGAGCGTTCGTACCGAGAGGAGTGAGAGATACGAGAAGTGCTCATGGTAAATCGTGTCGAACTGCGACTCCTCAATCAGCCTCAGGACGTGTGGGAACTCCATTGTCAGCGTGCCTTGCGGTGCCAGGAGGGTCGCGAGGCCGGCCACGAAGTCGTTCAGATCGGGGACGTGAGCCAGGACGTTGTTGCCGATCAGGAGGTCCGCCTGGAGCCCTTCTGATCGCAGCCGCTTCGCGGTCGCTCGCCCCAGGAACATGGTCTCGGTCGGGATTCCGCTTTCGATGGCGGCTGCTGCGACGTTTCGCGCCGGCTCGATTCCCCGCACGGGAATACCCCGGTCGACGAAGTTCCGCAGGAGATACCCGTCGTTCGAGGCGATCTCGACCACCATGTCGGCGGCGCCGAGTCGGAGCTCGGAAATCATCCGTTCGCTGTAGGCTCGGGCGTG
>JANNQQ010000224.1:0-1550 GCA_031400835.1 Actinomycetes bacterium
CCTTGCACAGGGTGTCGATCTCGGGCGGCTCCGGCTCAGCATCTCGTCCTCGGGAGAGATCGAAACGCGCCTGCAGCCGATCGATTGGGCAGCGGTGTTTCCCACCTGGTCAGAGGCGATCGAACTCTCCCCGCTGCTCACTCCTGGTGGGCTCGGTGAGCACAAGTGGGTCGACCGCGCGCACGTCGCGGCGGCGGAAGCTGCTGGCGGGGCGTTGGCCGTTCCGCTCCTCGTCGACAACGATGATGAGGCGCTTGAGGGCTCGCGGGGCAACCTCTTCGCCCTGTTCGGTAGTGACCTGTGTACGCCCCCGCTCGACGGCCGCATTCTCCCGGGCGTGACGAGACACCGCCTCCTCGAGGCCGCGCGCGCAGCGGAGCTCGTGGTGGTTGAGCGGTCGATCGGGCTCAACGAGCTGAAGGAGGCTGACGAGGTGTTCCTCACCGGCTCCGTGCGTGGCATCGAACCGGTGCGCGCCATTGCGGGAAGCCAGCTACCGCGGGGCGTCATGGCCGACCGTCTTGGTCCGGAGCTTCAGCGCGTGTGGGCGATAGCGACGACCGGGTCGACGGCGTCCGGCTCGGATCCGGCGCGCGCCTGACGGGCCGCTTCGAGGAGAGACAGGCCAACGTCTCTCGCCTCGGCGCCTTCGAGCACGGCACCGTCGGGGTCACCGTTCACGCTCTCGACGATTGCTCGCATGAGAGCCTCAGCCTTGAGCAGCGTCTCCTCGTACTCGTCGTTCGCATCCGACTGCATCACGATCGCCCCACCGACGCCGATGGTCGTCTCGTGCTGGTCAAGCACGACCGTGCGGATGACGATGTTGAGATCGACGGCACCGCAGAGCCCGAGGTAGCCGATGGAGCCCGAGTACACGCCGCGCGCCTCACCCTCGAGCTGATCGATGATCTCCATCGTGCGCTTCTTTGGCGCCCCGGTCATCGAGCCGCCCGGGAAGCACGCGCGAATGCAGTCGGTGACCCCGAGATCCTCTCGGAGACGACCCATGATTGTGGACACCAGCTGGTGAACCGTCTCGTAGGTCTCGACCGCCATCAGGTGTGGCACGTGGACGCTGCCGACCTCGCAGACCATCCCGAGGTCGTTGCGCATCAGGTCGGCGATCATGAGGTTTTCCGCTCGGGTCTTCTCGTCTGCCTGCAGCTCGGCCGCCAGGGTTGCGTCCTCCTCCGGCGTGCGGCCGCGCCGTACCGTTCCCTTGATCGGCTTGGTGACGATCCACCGATCTCGTTGAATCCGGAGAAAGCGCTCCGGCGATGAACACGCGACGGCCGCGTCCTCCAGCCGCAGAAAAGCGGAGAAGGGGGCAGGATTGATGTGTCGGAGCCGCCGGTAGAGCGCTAGGGGCTCAAGGACGACGTCTGTCTTCACTTTGTTCGTGAGGCACACCTCGTACGTTTCGCCGTCCGTGAGGTACTGCTTGACTCGAGCGATGTCGTTGAGATACGTGTCACGGTCGCGGTTGAGATAGAGGCCGAGTCGCTGCCGCCGCGGCGTCCGAGTGCGATCGGAGGCGGTTCCGAGCA
>JANNQQ010000225.1:0-16528 GCA_031400835.1 Actinomycetes bacterium
CCGCCGCGCTTGAAGCCCTGCAACTTGCTGGGGTCGAGCGCTCCGCCGCCGAGGAGGCCCTCGCGCGGTTTACGGGTGTCGATCGTCGGTTTCAGCTCGGGGGTGAGCGCGGCGGGGTTCGCGTGTTCGACGACTACGGTCACAATCCAACTGAGTTGCGTGTGTCGCTCGAGACCGCACGCGCTCGGACTGAGGGGCGGCTTGTGGCCGTGTACCAGCCTCACGTCTTCGAGAGGACGCGGCAGCTCCATCGCGAGCTTGGCGAGGCGCTCGGCGTCGCCGACATCGCGATTGTCACCGAGGTGACGGGCGCGCGAGATGTGTCGCGCGACGGCACGACAGGCCGCTTGGTTCTCGACGCCGTTCCCGATCCCGTACGGCGCCTGTGGGCACCCACCCTCGACGATGCAACCGCGCTTGCACTTGCTGTTGTGCGACCGGGTGATCTGGTGCTGACGCTCGGCGTGGGAGAGCCATGGAAGGTTGCGCGCGCGATCGTCGAGGGGTTGCCGTCGTGAACCTGGCCGTTGAGGAGAACATCGCCCTCTCGCGGTTCACCACGATCGGGACGGGTGGGCCGGCGCGGATGTTTGCCCGTCCGTCGTCTCTGTCCGAGTTGGAGGAGGCACTCGTGCTTGGTGCGGCGCGAGGGCTGCCCGTGTTCACCGTCGGCCTTGGCTCGAATCTCCTTGTCGCAGATGAGGGCGTTGAAGCGCTCGTGCTGCGGCTGGAAGGCGAGCTCGCTGACGTGTCCGTCGACGGGATGTCGCTTGTCGCGGGTGGCGGAGCGACGAATGCGGTGTGCTTGCACGCGGCGCGCGCGGCAGGCCTTGGTGGCTTCGAGTTTGCATGCGCGATCCCGGGCACTGCGGGCGGGGGCGTGCGCATGAACGCGGGGGCGTACGGCAGCGACTGGGCGGCGATCCTTGAACGTGCGCTCGTGTGTAGCGCCGGCGGGAGCGATTGGCGTACCGCGGAGGAGCTTGAGCTGTCGTATCGCCACTCGAACGTCGGGGCGGGCCAGGTGGTCGCGCAGGTGGTATACCGCCTGACGCCGCGTCCGGCGGAGCAGATCAAGGCCGAGGTCACGCGTCTCATCGAGCAGCGCAAGGCGACTCAGCCGACCAACAAGCGCACGTTCGGGTCGGTGTTCAAGAATCCGCCAGGCGAGGTTGGAACGGGAAGGATGCTCGAAGAGTGCGGTCTAAAGGGCTACCGCATCGGTGGCGCGATGATCTCTCCAAAGCACGCGAACTTCATTGAGAACGCCGGTGACGCGACGACGGCGGACTGCTTAGCGCTGATGGCGGAGGCGAGAAGGCGTGCGCGTGAGGCGTTTGGGGTCGAGTTGGAGCATGAGGTGGCTCTGGTGGGTGAGATCGCGGTCATCTGAAACGTCAGCGGCGCAGCGGGTATCGAGGAGCCATCCAGTCTCTGAAGCGTGCTTCAGCGCGGCCGTAGGTTCCCTCGCAACGCTGCCGTGACTCGGACAAGGTTCCTCCGGTCTCGCGTGTACCCTCGCTCGCATGCGACGGGTCGTGTTGCTGATTGTTCTCGCCGCCGTGGCGGCCACGTGTGCCACGGCATTTGCGTCGTCGGTCGCAAACTCTGGGCCTCCCGTCACGCTCCGGCTCAACGGGATCGGCCCGTTAACCCTTGGGATGACACGCGAGGCGGCGGTCGCGACCGGATGGCTCGCGAACCGGCGCCCTGGGTGTCCGCTTGGCGGCCCGCCGCTCCCGATCACCTACCGGCTCACCGGCCCGAAGGCGCCTGACGGAGTAGAGGGAACCGCCGAGTTCGCGCAGAACCGGCTCCGCACCCTTTCGCTTACCGGCGGTGTGCGCACGGCCACCGGCGTAAAGGTCGGTCAAACCACCGCGCCGCAGATGGTCGCGCGTTATCGCGCAGTGGGGTTTGCCGCGTCATCGCGATACGACTCGACGTTCGTAGGCACATTCGTGAACGTGAAGCGGAAGGGCAAGCAGGTGATCGGAGGCTTCGCCGAGTCTGGCCGCATCACCATCCTTGGGATTCCGTTCGTGCCGCTCTGCGAATAGCCAGGCACGGCGACGCCCACCTGTCGATCTAGCGCTCGACGAGGCGAGCGCAGCCGTCTGATCGCGCGCCACAATCGTCCAAGGAGGAGATGCAGCAGCTCCATGCGGTGCCTGACAGGCCTCCTGCCTAAGCCTCGAGGCTAACGAGGCTGCGATAGATTCCCGCGGTGCACAACGACGGCTACTTCGATGAGCGCGTTGCCGCAACGTACGACGACGATGCGGAGATGTTCGATCCGGCAGTCGTCGATCCGGCGGTCGACCTCCTCTTCGAGCTCGCTGAAGGTGGGCGGGCACTAGAGCTTGGGATCGGCACCGGCAGGATCGGGCTACCGCTCTCGCAGCGGGGAGTGCCGGTACACGGGATCGAGATGTCGAAGGCGATGGTCCAGAGGCTGCACGGAAAGCCAGGAGGCAGGGACATCGGCGTCACGATCGGCGACTTCTCTACAGCAACCGTCGAGGGCACGTTTGCGGTCGCCTATCTCCTGTTCAACACGATCATGAATCTCACGACACAAGCCGCGCAGGTCGCGTGCTTCCACAACGTCGCGACGCACCTCAATCCCGGAGGCCGCTTCGTGATCGAGGTACAAGTTCCGGGGCTGCAACGACTTCCGCCCGGCGAGACACTGCAGGTCTTCCATGCGAGCGACTCCCACTGGGGGTTCGACGAGTACGACGTTGCGAACCAGGGCCTCACGTCGCACCATCTCGCGATCGTCGACGGGAAGCTCGAACGCCATTCGGTTCCCTTCCGGTACGCGTGGCCAGCGGAGTACGACCTCATGGCGCAGATGGCTGGAATGACCTTGCGCGACCGCTGGGGCGGGTGGAAGTATGAGCCGTTCACGAGCGACAGCCGCAAGCACGTGTCGGTGTGGGAGAAGCTCGCGACGACGTCAGGCGAGTAGTGCGCGCACCTCAGAGTCCGCTACGCGGCAAGCGCGCCATTGTTCGTCTCGCAACCTCGGTCGACTTCGCCCACCCGAGGATGACGCTCGATGCATCGATGACCATGCCAGCCCTGGCCGCCCCCAGCAGCTCGCTTGCTAGGCGAGTCCGCGAGCAGTCCAGGCGCGAGCGGTGATCACGAACGGTGCCTCAGCGAATCCAGCCCGACACTGTTCGCGTAGCTCGTCCCTCTGCCCGTCATCAAGGCTAGCGACGTACGAGCCCGCCGGGCCGACGCCCATGGTGAACGGCTCCCACCATTCCTCGAAGCTCGGGTGGGTGACGCTCACCGAGAGCGCCGTCTCCCGGACGTCGCTGAGACCGACGCGCTCGAAGAGCTCGGTGAGTTCACCTGCGCTTGCACCCACCAGCAGCGATTCGTCGTTCACGTCGGGATTGAGTGTGCGGGCCGCTTCCCACAGAGGACTGATCGGCCCTTGATCGCCCGCGTGATCCCACACGCAGGCTGCGACCACTCCACCAGCTCGTGTGACGCGCGTCATCTCCGTGAGTCCCGCAACGGGATCGGACATGAAATGAACGACGAGTTGGGCGAGTGCCGCATCGAAGGCGCCATCAGCAAAAGGCAATCGTTCGGCCGACGCCAGCTGAATGTTGACGCCCGGGTTACGTGCGCGGGCAGCCTTGACGAACGTCTCGGACGGATCCACCGCCGAGACGGAGTCCGGCCCAAGTCGTGCCACAAGCTCAGCAGTCAGTGCGCCCGGTCCACAGCCGACATCGAGCGCACGTTGGCCCTCGGTGACTCCGGCAAGATCGGCGAGCTGCGGCGAGAGGAGCACCGAGTAGCGGCCCATGAAGCGGTCGTACGCCTCTGCCGGAACAAGAAAGCTCATTGGCGGAATCTACGTCTTTCCCCTGGACGGGCGAAGGTGTGCGGTATTCGTCAGCGGTCGATAGCGTGCCGCCTGTGCCTGCACTCGAGAACGATCTCGACCAGCTCGCCGCTCAGACGGCGTTCTCCGGTGTGGTACAGATCGATCGCGCCGAGACGACCGCGCTAACCAGAACCTACGGCCTGGCGCATCGTGGGCTTGAGGTTCTCAACACTCTCGACACGCTGTTCGGGATAGCGAGTGGAACGAAGGGCCTCACTGCTCTCACCGTCGTAAGCTTGATCGAGGAAGGCAGCCTCGACCTCTCCGCGACCGCGCGCTCGGTGCTCGGTGACGATCTGCCGCTGATCGACGACGACGTGACCGTCGAGCACCTTCTTTCACACCGGTCAGGCATCGGCGACTACGTCGACGAAGAGACCGAGCTTGACCTCGCCGACTACTTGATGCCGGTTTCGGTACACAAGCTTACGACGACCGAGCAGTACCTGGAGGTGCTCGATGGGCACCCGAGGAAGTTCGCTCCTGGCGAGCGCTTCGCCTATTGCAACAGCGGTTACGTCGTGCTCGCGCTGATCGCGGAGCGCGTGAGTGGCATTCCGTTTCATGAGCTCGTGCGGCAACGTGTCTGCAAACCGGCAGGGATGGTCGACACGGCGTTCCTGCGCTCTGACGAGCTTCCGGGGAGTGCGGCGCTCGGGTATCTCATGATCGAGGGCGCGTGGAGGACGAACGTGTTTCACCTGCCCGTGCGAGGTAGCGGAGACGGAGGGATCTACACGACCGTTGCCGACATCAGCGCTCTCTGGTCGGCATTTTTCGCCGGACGGATCGTGTCGATGGATTGGGTCGACGCAATGGTGCAGCCTCGCAGTGACGTGGCGGCGGCAGCGGAGCGCTACGGCCTCGGTTTCTGGCTGCACCCATCGACCGACACCATCCTGTTGAAGGGGTGCAACGCAGGTGTTTCGTTCCGTTCTGCCCACGATCCACGCTCGAGCCGAACTCACACCGTGATCTCGAACACATCAGATGGCGCGTGGCCCATAGCTCGGTTTCTGGATGAGCGGCTCGGCGCTGACGCGGCCTACGAGTAGAACCAGATCTCCGCACCTCCCGAGCTCGACCGTCGTTGACGGCAGCTACGTCATTCGTCCGTGCTTCATCAATGCGCGTACGACCGAGGAGTACGTCGACGGCTTGGCCGCTGAGGTCGTTCGGCTTGGTGACGAGATGCTCGCCAGTCCAGACCAGCTGCACTGAAGGACGTGCGCAGCCCGGACGTCGGAGCGCGTGCACTCTGCGCAAGAATGCGTGAATGGGAACGATCGTCCGTTTGACCGTGGTACCGGACGAGGGAGCCGCAGTGATCCTGTGCGGAATGCTTCGCGATGAGGGGATCCGCTGCATGCACCGTCCGACTGACATGGCGCAGGGCGCCTGGGATGGGGCCTACGGGTTTGCCGGATGGCGTGAGGTGCTGGTCGACTCGGCCGATCTCGAGCGCGCAACAGAGCTTGTTCCACCGGCGAGCGCCTAGCTCGGGTCGCTAGCGCTCGGGCTGCCACTCGTACAGCACATCTGGAGTCTTCTCGTCGTTGGCGCTTCCGTCGGTGAGGCGAACGAGGTGACAACCGTGACGCTCGTAGAAGCGCCGCGCGTGGGTGTTCTGTTGGAAGACCCAGAACGCGAAGCCGGCCGGGCGTAGCTCTTTCACCTTGTCGAGGAGCGCGGAGCCAGCTCCGCGCCTCTGCGCGTCGGGGTGGACGTACAGCTGACCAAGAACGCTGCCGGCCAGTGCCGCCATCCCAACGACCCCGTGGGTAGCCTTCGGTCAATGGCTCTTCGACGCAGCCCGTTCGTTATCGAGGCGGTGCTCCGACTCAACGACGGCACCGATCCTGGGGCGCCGGGCGCCGCGGTGACCACGGAGTTGTGCGGACACTGGGAGCATGAAGGTGATTGTCGCTGGCCCCACAACAGCGAGCTCGTGCCTGAGGATGAGGCTCCGAACTTCCGAACGCTGTTCATCGCGACGCCCGACGAGGAACGCGACGTGCGTGCCCGGATCGAGCGCGCGCTTCGCACCGGTCAGGGGTGGTCGGTCGGCGACTGCGGCTCACGCGAACTCCACCCAGAGGAACAGTCGTTGGCAGCGAGGCTGTCGAGCACGTCGCGTTCGCAGCTCTAGCGAGACGCAGTCCCCACCCCAACCCCAGTCCAGACTTCAGTCTGCACTGAGGGAAGCGCGCTTCCGTACCGCACAGACGCAGCCGCGCTCCCGGTCCTTCAGTGCAGACTGAAGTCTGGACTGGTGGGAGACACTTGCTCCGGGTCTTCCACCCTCCCGGGGCAGGAGACACCGGAGCGAACGAGAACAGAGCCGCGTGGCAAACCGGAGCGGACGAGGCGGCGGAGGGGCGCGCCCCCGGACGCGAGCGGAAAGTGTCGTCGTACCGTTCCCACGGTCGGGCACGGGTGATCGTCTCGCCCTCGGCCGCCTCGTCCCCTCCGGCCGTTCACTCGCTCTTGCATTTGCCCTCCTCGCGGGCGCGGTCGGCTCGTACATTGTCGCGCGCGAGACGGCGCTCTTTGGCGTCCGCCAGATCGCCGTTGAAGGTGCGCCGCCCGGGGTCGCCCGCCAGGTCGAAAGGGCACTCGGAGAGACGCGCGGAACCAGCCTGCTGGCGGTTGACATTGCCGCCGCCCGGACGGCGATCCAGCAACTCCCATGGGTCGCTGCCGTTTCCTTCGACCGCGCGTATCCCCACACTCTCCGCGTGACGATTACACCGGAGCGCCCAGTCGCGGTCGCACGTCAGGGAAAGAACTCCTTCCTGGTCTCGGCAAACGGACGGGTCGTCGCCCGCGTCGACAAGGGAGCGCGTTTGGAGTTGGCCCGCATCTGGGTTACGCGCAACGTGCGGCTCGAGCCGGGGCTACCGGTTACCGGCGATTCGCTCGCGGCCGTGAAGGCCGTTTCGCCGCTTGCCGGCTCAGGCTTCCCGCAGCGGGTGACGTCGGTCACGGTGGGGGAGGAAGCGATCACGCTACGGCTCCGCTCCGGTCTTGAGCTACGTCTTGGCGAACCGATCGACCTTGAGCTCAAGCTTGCGGTTGCCGCCGCGGTGCTGCCAAAACTGCAACCCAGCGCGACCTACCTCGACGTCAGCGTCCCTGAAAGACCGGTAGGAGGAGCGGCGCTTTCCACCTGGACAGGCCCATGATCTACTCTAACCCTCAAGTTGACATAGAGATAATAGTCTCGACGAAGCCTTGAGAGTTGCGTTGACAATGCCGACAAGGAGTCCGTACCCTGGCTCCGAATCAGGGTTTGATAACTACCCATAGCTCGATAAGAGCTTGAGCCTCAGGCAGGTCGAGATGAGCAGCCAGTCCGGTAACTACCTCGCAGTGATCAAGGTCGTCGGCGTCGGCGGCGGCGGTACCAACGCGGTCAATCGCATGGTCGAGTCCGGTCTTACAGGGGTCGAGTTCATCGCTGTGAACACGGATGCGCAGGCGCTCCTTGATGCGGACGCAGACGTCAAGATTCACATCGGCTCGAAGGCGACGCGCGGTCTTGGCGCCGGCGCCGATCCGAACGTCGGGCACGCTGCGGCACAGGAGAGCCGCGACGAGCTGAAGGAAGCGCTGAAGGGCGCTGACATGATTTTCGTCACCGCGGGTGAGGGTGGCGGCACAGGCACAGGCGCGGCGCCCGTTGTCGCCGAGCTTGCACGTGAGCTCGAGGCGCTAACGGTGGGAGTCGTAACCAAGCCGTTTGCGTTCGAGGGTGCGCGTCGGTCGCAGCAGGCTGATGCTGGCATCCAGAACCTCCGCGAGCGTGTCGACACGCTCATCGTGATCGAGAACGATCGCCTCCTCCAGGTGGTCGAGAAGACGACACCCCTCAATGACGCATTCAAGATCGCCGACGATATTCTCAGACAGGGCGTGCAGGGGATCACCGATCTGATCACTGTCCCCGGCCTCGTGAATCTCGACTTTGCAGACGTCCGAACGGTGATGCGGGACGCTGGCTCTGCGCTTATGGGGATTGGAACGGCGCGGGGCGAAGGTCGGGCCGCGGCGGCAGCACATGCCGCTGTGTCGTCTCCGCTCCTCGAGACCACGCTCGACGGCGCGACCGGCATCCTCCTGAACGTCACGGGTCCTCTTGACATGGGCTTGTTCGAGGTCACGGAGGCCGCGGAGGTCGTGACAAGTCACGCCGATCCGAACGCGAACGTCATCTTCGGTGCGGTGGTTGACGAGTCCAAGGGCGATGAGATGCGCGTAACGGTCATTGCGACCGGCTTCGGCGGTCGGCCACGTCGTCGGCGGATCGAGGCCGGGGCGTCGAGCTCGAGCGAGAGTGTTGTTCCGCGGTACGAGCCCAGCTCGTCACCCGAGATCGACATTCCGAGCTTCCTCAGAGACAGCTAAAGGCCCGACGCGGGTTCTGCCGAGCCGCCCGACACGGCTGGCTCGGCAACGCCCACTCCGCCGTGCAAGTTAGAGTCCGCTCTCGTGGATTCGACCGCGCCGCTCCGGCGCACCCCGCTCTACGACCGCCACGCCGCCGCCGGCGCACGTCTCGTTCCCTTCGCCGGGTGGGAGATGCCCGTGCAGTACGAGGGCGTGATCGCTGAGCACCTCGCCGTTCGCAAGAACGTTGGTGTTTTCGACGTCTCGCACATGGGTCAGTTCCACGTTGAAGGCCCAACCGCGCACGAGCTGCTCCAGGGCCACCTCTCAAACGACCTCGCTCGTCTCGAGGACGGTGAGGCGCAATACACGCTGCTGACGAACGCGCACGGCGGAATCGTCGACGATCTGATCGCCTACCGGATCAACCCGGCCCACTATCTCCTCGTCGTCAACGCGGGGAATCGCGCGACCGCCTACTCGTGGCTCAAAGAGCGCGAGATCCGTGGCTCCGAGGTGCGCGACGCGTCGGACGAGTACGCCCTGCTCGCCGTCCAGGGGCCGATCTCGATCGAGGCACTGGGTCTGACAGTCGTACGCCCTTTCACCCACGCGATGGGCGAGGTCGACGGGATCGAGGTGATGATCTGTCGTACCGGCTACACCGGCGAGCTTGGCGTCGAGCTGATGTGCCCGACCGAGGATGCCGAGGCTCTGTGGGATGCCGTCGTAGCGCGCGGAGCCATACCGTGTGGGCTTGCGGCTCGCGACACGCTTCGCCTCGAGGTCTGTTATCCGCTGCACGGCAGTGACATCACCCAGGAGACCGACGCCATCTCGGCAGGTCTCCGGTGGACGTGCGCGTTCGACAAGGATTTCACCGGCGCAGCCGCCCTACGTCAGGTGGAGGCAGACGGTCCCACCGAGCGCCTCGTCGCGTTCACCATGGACGAGAAGGCCGTGCCTCGGCAGGGCATGGCAATCGTCGGCGGAGGCATTGTCACGTCAGGCACCCATTCACCATCGCTCGATGTTGGTATCGGTCTCGCGTACGTCCCGACCGCCAGGGCAACCGTGGGGTCAGAGCTGATCATCGATGTGCGCGGCAAGCAGCGCCGAGCGCACGTCGTTCCAAAACCCATCTACGTCAAGGAGAAGAGCTAGATGAATGAGGAGAGCTATCCCGAGGAGCTTCGATACCACGCCGAGCACGACTGGGCGCGAATCGAAGGTGACGAAGCCGTCCTTGGCGTCACCTGGTTCGCGCAGGACGCACTCGGCGAGCTTGTGCACTACGAACCGCCATCGGTCGGCACCTCAACGGTGAAGGATCAGTCGTACGGCGAGGTCGAATCGGTGAAGGCCGTCTCCGATGTCATTGCGCCCCTCTCCGGCGAGATTCTTGAGGTCAATGAGCGGGCCAGCAACGAGCCCGAATTGATCAACGACGACCCGTATGGCGAAGGATGGCTCGTCAGGATCCGTATGACGAATCCCGCCGAGCTCGACGCACTCCTCGACGTAGCCGCCTACAAGGCCGAGCTGGCCCGTCAGTGAGCACAGCGGGATACCTTTCTCTGACGGACTCCGACAAGGAGGCGATGCTCGCGGCGATCGGAGTCGACTCGATCGATGACCTGTTCGCACAGATTCCTGAGGCGGTGCGTTTCAATCGAGAGCTCGACGTGCCAGGCGCGCTTGGCGAGTCCGAGTTGATGCGTCACCTTGAAGAGCTCGCCGCGCGCAATACGGACACGTCGCGCGAGCTCTCGTTCCTCGGCTGCGGAATCTACGACCACTACGTACCAGCGATCGTCGACGCGTTTCTCGGTCGAGGCGAGTTCCTTACCGCCTACACGCCGTACCAACCCGAGATGAGCCAGGGAGTCCTACAGGCGATCTTCGAGTACCAGACTGCGATCTGCGAGCTGACCGGAATGGACGTCTCGAACGCCTCGGGCTACGACGGGACGACCGTTGCGGCCGACGCGTGTTTCATGGCGAAGGCCCATACGGGGCGCACCACGATCGTGCTTGCAGAGACGCTGCACCCGATGGCACGGCAGGTCGTGAAGACCTATGCGCCAGGGTTCGGCATGGATGTTGTCGAGGTGCCGCATGAGGGTGGCACGATCGATCCCGCGCGTTTCGCCGAGGCGGCGCAAGGGGCGGCGATTGCGCTGTTTCAACACCCCAACGTCTTTGGCTGTCTCGAGGCAGCGCCGGAGCTTGCTGCGGCCGCCAACGAGGGCGGAGCACTCCCTGTGGCGCATATCGATCTCGCCTCGCTGGGGATCCTTGAGGCACCGGGAAACTACGGCTGTGCGATGGCGATTGGTGAGGGGCAGGCGGTTGGCAACTACCAGAGCTACGGCGGACCGCACTACGGCTTTCTCGCAGCCCGCACGGAGTTCATCCGGCGGATGCCTGGTCGCATCGTCGGCGAGACCACCGACCTGAACGGTGACCGGGGGTTTGTGCTCACGCTCCAGACACGAGAGCAGCACATCAGGCGCGAGAAGGCGACCTCGAACATGACCACAAACCAGACGCTGCTGGCGCTCGGCGGCCTCATCACGCTCTGTTGGCTTGGCCCGGACGGGCTGCGAGAACTGGGGGAAACGTGCGCTGCTCTCACCGCGCACGCCGTGGAGACACTCCCACTCACGCCGGTCTTTGACCGCCCCGTCTTCAAGGAGGTCGCGATGCGGACTCCGATCCCAGCCCGTGACGTCGTCCGGCGAGCGCGCGAGCACGGCGTCCATCCGGGTTACGCAATCGGGCGCGACTACCCCGGGATGGAGGATGTGCTTCTCATGGCGTTCACCGAGCGACGCACGCCGGCCGACATCGCACGACTTGCTCGGGTGCTCGAAGAGGTGTGCGCGTAATGCAGCTGATCTACGAGAAGTCGAAGCAGGGGCGGCGCGCGGGGCGCGTCCCGACCTACGATCTCCCGCTGCCGGAGATCCCACATGCTCTGCGGCGCGCGAAACCACCACGGCTCCCCGAGGTGCCCGAGAACGAGATCGTCCGGCACTTCACCGCGCTAGCCGATCGCAACTTCGGGATAGACACGGGCTTCTACCCGCTCGGTAGCTGCACGATGAAGCACAACCCGCGGGTCAACGAGCGAGCGGTCGGCATTCCAGGGTTCCGCGATCTGCATCCACTTCAGGACGATGACGGTGCCCAGGGCGCGCTCGAACTGATGTGGCAACTGCAGCAGATACTCGCCGAGATCGCAGGACTTCCCGGGGTCACGATCCAGCCGGCGGCTGGATCGCAGGGGGAGCTCACAGGGCTGATGCTCATGCGTGCGTACTTCGCCGATCGCGGTGAGCAGCAACGCAACGTGATCATCACGGCAGACACAGCCCATGGAACCAACCCGGCGAGCGTCACGATGGCGGGATTCGAGCTCGCGAAGGTCGCGACCACCGACCGCGGAAATCTCGACCTCGACGACCTGCGGGCCAAGGTCGACGACCGAACTGCTGGGCTCATGCTCACGAATCCGTCGACCCTGGGGTTGTTCGACGAGGGGATCGAGGACGTTGCCGACATCTTCCATTCGCGCGGCGCGCTCCTGTACTACGACGGCGCCAACCTAAACGCCGTTGTCGGCAAGTCGCGGCCCGGCGACATGGGCTTCGACATCGTCCACTACAACCTCCACAAGACCTTCTCGCAGCCCCACGGTGGGGGTGGCCCAGGCGGAGGTCCGGTCGCAGTGCGCGACATGATCGAGCCGTTCCTCCCTGCGCCCGTGGTCGCCCGAGACGGCGACGTGTTCCGTCTTGATCATGAACGCCCGAAGTCGATCGGACGTGTGCGTGGGTACGGCGGGCCCTTTGGCGTCTTCGTTCGCTCGTACGCGTTCATGCGGTCATATGGCCCCGCGCTACGGGATATGAGCGAGGTCGCGGTGCTCAACGCCAACTACCTGCTCGCCTGCCTGCGCGACACGTATGAGTTGCCCTACGACCGGCTGTGCATGCACGAGTTCGTGTTGTCAGCCCGTGGGTTGAAGCGCGAGCACGGCGTAACCGCGCTTGACGTAGCGAAGGGGTTGATGGATCACGGGATCCATCCGCCGACGATCTACTTCCCCCTCGTCGTACCCGAGGCGCTGATGGTCGAGCCAACCGAGAGCGAGACGAAGGAACGGCTCGACGAGTTCGTGGCGGCGATGCTGCAGATAGCGGCCGACGCGGCGACCAATCCCGAACTTCTGCACCAGGCGCCCGTCACTCGTTCTGTGCGACGCCTCGACGAGGTGAAGGCGGCGAAGGAGCCGGTGGTGAGGTATGCCTTTGGAGCGAGCGAGACAACGTCGATGCCTGAGGGCGCCTGAGAGGAGCAAACCGATGACGGCGAGCGTTGCGCAAGAGCTAATTCAGTTGTCGCACGAGCTGGTGCAGGTGGTGGTTGATGGCGACACTGCGCGCCTCGATGAGCTCCTCGCGGCGGAGTTCACGCTGCAGGGCGCGGCGGGCCAGATGAGCCGCGCGGAGTTCGTCGACGCCGCAGCTGGTCAGTACCGGATCGACGAGTTCACCTACGAAGAGATCGATCCAGAGGTCTACGGCAACACCGCGGTGCTGGTGTCGCGCTACAGCCAGGTCGCGAATCTCGACGGCCGGGATCTCTCCCATCGCCTGAGCGTCACGGATGTCTGGACACGTCGCGACGGGCGGTGGCAGATCGTACGAAGGCACGCGACGGTCGCACCGTGACGGTTCTTCCCCCGCCGGGGGTTCGGCGCGGGTAAAACTTTCGTCGCGTGGTCTCACTCGCCCACTTTGTCGTTCGCCGCCGGTTCCTTGTCATCGGCGCGTGGATCCTTCTCACCTTCGCTGGCGTAGTCGCAGCTGGGCGCCTCGCCGACCGGTGGTTCGAATCGTTCTCGATCCCTGGGTACAGCGCCTATGAGGCGAACCAGCGCACGCTCAAGATCTTCGGCTCGGGATCGCAGCCACCTGTGGTCGTCGTCTTCACGGCACCGGGAGCAGACGTAACCACCATCGATGGCGTCGAGACCGCCATCGAGGCCACGCGTGACGAGCTCACGCCACAGCCGCTGGTGGGCTCGTGGTTCGGAACAGACAACGAGATGTACCTCTCGGAAGATCGCGAGACGATGGTCGCGACCATCTACCCGAGTGGAAATGCGACGTTCTCGACGATCCTGCCACTCGACGAGATGCGGGCGGCGCTCAAGGAGGCGACGCCCGAAGGGGTGACGTCTCACCTCACCGGTGCCGCCGCTGTGTATGACTCGCAGGGGGCCGAAGCCGGCGGCCCTGGGGTCCTGATCGAAACGTTGATCGGTGCGGTCGGCGCGCTCGTGATCCTGCTCTTCGTGTTCGGGACGTTGCCTGCAATCGCGATGCCGCTTCTCATGGCAGCCTCGTCGATCCTGACGACCTTCCTCTGTATCTACGCGCTCACCTACCTGACCGACGTCTCGATCATCGTCCAGTTTCTAGTAGCGCTCGTTGGGCTCGGCGTCTCGATCGACTATGCGCTGTTGATGATCTTCCGGTTCCGAGAGGAGCTCGCGCACGGCGAAACAACCGAGGAGGCGATCGTCCAAACAATGACCCACGCGGGTCACTCGGTGATCGTTTCAGGTTCGACGGTGGGAATCGGTCTCCTGAGCATGCTGCTGTTGCCGCTTCCATTCATCCGCTCGATCGGGATCGGGGGGATGCTGATCCCCGTCGTCTCGGTCGCTGCGTCGATCACGTTCTTGCCCGCGCTGCTCTCGCTGCTCGGCCCACGGATCAATCGTCTTCGCGTCATGCCGAAACGCCTCGTCGCAACCCCAGATCCGACAACGGGCTTCTGGGGGCGTTGGGCGGCGTTCGTCACGCGCCGCGCAGGGACCGTGTTTGCCATCGGGCTCGCCATCGTCGCGCTTGTGCTCATTCCTGCGTTCGATATCAACCCAAGCGACGCAGAGCTCAACAAGCAGCCGGCGACGGGCGACACGCAAGCCGGACGCGAGGCGATCACAGCAGCCGGGATTCCGGACGGCGTCTACTACCCGTACACGGTGCTGGTCGAAAACGGGGCCACGACCGAGGTGCTTACAAAGATCGCGAGTCGGGTAAGTGAGGTCTCAGGGATCCACGGCGCGAGCGCGCCCGAGGGATGGCTGGTCGGCACAGCCGGACTGGTGCAGGCGTTCGGGGTCGAAGACGCGAACTCGCGAGAGGCGCGCACCGTGATCGCAGAGCTCCGCGAGGAGACGCTTCCTGAGCTTGAGAGCGCCGTTGGCGGAGGGATCGTGGCGACGCTTGGCGGATACGGCCCAGAGGGTCGCGACTTTGTCGATGCTGTCTACGGCAACTTCCCACTCGTCCTGCTCTTCGTCCTCCTGCTGACGTACGTTCTCCTTGCGCGCGCGTTCCGCTCGCTGATCTTGCCGCTGAAGGCAGTGATTCTGAACCTCGTCTCGCTTGGCGCCGCGTACGGCATCGTCGTCTTCATCTTCCAGCAGGGACACGGCAGCGAGGCGATCTGGGACATCGCCGCAACCGACGCCGTGATCTCGTGGATCCCGCTGATGATCTTTGCGTTCCTCTATGGGATCTCGATGGACTACGAGGTGTTCATGCTCACCCGGATGCGCGAGGCGTACGACGAGACGGGTGACACGAAACAGGCGATCTCGTTGGGGCTCGCGCGTACCGGCAAGCTCGTGACAAGCGCCTCACTCGTACTGATGTGCGCCTTCTTCGCTCTTTCGACAGGCCCCGGGCCAGACATCAAGCAGTTCGCCATTGGCCTTGCAGCCGGGGTCGTGTTTGACGCCACCGTGATCAGGGCGTTGCTTGTTCCGTCGCTCATGCAGCTCCTCGGGCGCTGGAACTGGTGGCTTCCAGGTTGGGCGGCAACGATCTTGCGTACGTCACCGAGCCCGCTCGAGCCTCGCGCCCCGTGAAACGTTTCCTGCTGGCCCAGCTCAGCGATCTGCACATTGTCGGCCGCGGAAGAACGGTGTGGGAAGGGTTTGACACCGCAGTGTCCACGCGTGCCGCCGTTGAGACGCTCGTCGCACTCGACCCCGCGCCTGATCTCGTCCTGATCAGTGGAGACCTGACGGATGATGGGGCGACCGAGTCGTACGCGCATCTTGTCTCGCTGCTTGAGCCGCTCGCCGACCGTCTCGTTGTCATCCCGGGAAACCATGACCGGGTCGAGAACCTCCGAGCTGCGCTACCGGCGAGCTGGTTCCCTGCTACCGCTCGAAACGACTACGTCGTCGAGGGTGTCCCACGTCTTGTGTGTCTCGACAGCAGTAGACCTCCGTCCGACGCCGGCACGCTTGACGCAACGCAGCTTGAGTGGCTTGACGCGAAGCTCGCAGAATCTGAGGCGCCGACGATCGTCGCGCTCCACCATCCTCCGTTTGCAACCGGACTCGCCTTCATGGATGCGATCGCCCTCGACTCTGCAGCGGCGTCAGCGCTCGCAGCGATCATCCAGAGCCATGCCCATGTGGAACGCGCCGTCTGCGGTCATGCCCACCGTCTCGTCGTGCGTCGCTGGGCCGGGACGACGTTTGTTCTCGCCCCTTCGATCGCAAGCACGATCGCACTGGACCTGCGGCTTGGTGTCGGCTGAACCTGGAACCTCGAACCGCCTGCCCTCGTTCTTCACGAGTGGCGAGAAGACGCTGGACTCGTCACCCACTTGCTCCATGTGGGAGCGTTCCCTGCGAAGCCGATCTAAGAGGCTCTAGCCGGCAATCACACGCTCACGCGGTGCGGCAGCGAGTTGTCCGCAGGCTGCCGCTATGTCGCGACCACGAGTGAGCCGTACGGTAGAGGGGACGCGGGCTCGATCGAGTTCCTGCTTGAACGCAGCGATCGTGTCGCGGGACGAGCCGTCGAAGCTCCCGGTGGGGTTGTACGGGATGAGATTGACCTTGAACGAGTCGCGGCCGAGGAGGTGCGCGAGTTGCTTTGCCTGCGCAGGGCTGTCGTTGACGCCCGCGAGCATCACGTATTCGATGAACACCTTGCGGTTCGTCCGCTCATGGTGGGTACGGCAGAGAGCGAGCACCTCGTCGAGCGGGTAGCGATCGTTGACAGGCATCAACTGGCTGCGAAGCTTTGGGTCGGCAGCGTGAAGCGAGAGCGCAAGTCGAATCGGCTCTTCTACCTCCTCGACGAACTGCTTGAGCCCGGGCAGCCACCCCACCGTTGAGATGGT
>JANNQQ010000226.1:0-3431 GCA_031400835.1 Actinomycetes bacterium
CGTAAAGCCGTCAGAAAACTTCAGGCCTACTGTGGCTCCAAGCTCGACGACGATCGCGAGCCAGAGGAAGACCCAGGGCATGCCTCGTCAGCCTCTCGCCGTTCTGATCACATGGTCGGCGCAGCCTTGCCTACGAACTTGAGAGCACCCTCGTTCGTTCGGCCCCCTGATTCAGGGTCATGATCTCGTCGGCTTCCTCCGTCCGCACAGGCGAGCCGACCGGTTCCGGTTGGCGTTTCCACCTCAGACACGCTATACCTTCCTTTCATTGTCAGGTTAACCTTACAAAGGAGTGAAGGTGACTGTTACTGGAGCGGAGAGCGCGGCTGACGGGCTTATCCGTCGAGCGCATGGCCGGGCGTATCGCTACCCCGCCTCGTTCGTGGGGTTTGAGGCGGAGTTGTCTTGGTGGACGGACGATGCACTGGGCGCTGCGAGGGTTGTCGCGCTTCCAGGCCCTTCGATCGAGATCGACGGCGACGAGGCTGCGCCGGGCTGGGTGGAGAAGGAGTTGCGCTCGATTGTTGGGCACCGTCAAGCGAGTGACTATGACGAGGGCGATGGCCGCAGCGCGAAGCGCCTCGCCGAGTCGAGTGGCCATGTGCTTGGTGACCTTGTCGAGCTTGAGGATCAGCTTGGTTCGTCGTATCGGGTGAGCGGGGATGACATTTCAACGGTGACGCGGACGATGGGCGGTCAGCGGTTCACGATCGTGGTGCACGACCGTCAGGAGGTCGCTGGCGGGCGGGCGGTTCCGACGTCGTTTACGGTGTTCTTTTGGGACGCGGAGAGCGGCGCATTGCAGGCGAGCGAGGCGTATCGCGACGCGGTCGTCGAGGTTGGGGGTCTCTTTCTTCCCGCTGCCCGACGGGTGGTGCGCGCTGACTCGACGGGGCTTTCGGTGCGTGAGCTCGCGCTGAGCGGTCACGCTCTGCTCGAGAACGGAGACCGGTCATGAACCGAACCCGCTTGATGGCTTGTTTCGCGGGGTTGGTGGGAGCGTTTGTCCTCGCTGTGGGCACCTCAGCCGCGGCCGACAGGCCGAAGATCGCTCCGGAGGAGACACCTGTTCTTCCCGCGCGGGTGGTCGACAGCGGCGGCAAGACCGTCGTCGTTCGTGACGTCACGCGGATCATCGCGCTCAATGGTGATATCGCCGAGACGGTCTTCACGCTGGGGTTGACCAAGAACGTGGTCGGGGTCGATATCAGCGCGACCTACCCGGCGAAGACGGTCGAGAAGATCTCAAAGATCGGCTACCAGCGCACGCTGTCTGCCGAGGGGATCCTGTCGCTCTCACCGACCGTTGTGATCGGCACCCCGAGCGCTGGTCCGGCGGCGGTCATCGAGCAGCTCCGCTCCGCCGGGGTGGCGGTCGTAATCATCCCCGAGTACAAGACGATCGACGCTGGCGCCCGCAAACTGCGGATCGTCGGAAAGGCACTCGGGGTTCCGAAGCGCGGCGAGCGTCTCGCACGCCAGGTCGAAAACCAGGTCGCGATCGCCAGGCGAGAGGTCAACTCGACCACAGTCAGACCCCGCGTCGCGTTCCTTTACGTGCGTGGCTCGCAAACACAGATGATCGGGGGTGTCGGCTCGGGCGCCGATGCCATGATCACCGCAGCCGGCGGGAAGGACGTCGGCGTGGAGGTCGGCATCCAGGGGTTCAAGCCGATCACCGCGGAGTCGCTCGTCGCGGCACGACCCGAGGTCCTGCTTCTCCTCACCGCAGGGCTGCAGTCGGTCGGCGGTGTCGATGGGTTGCTCAAGATCCCCGGACTCGCACAGACACCAGCAGGGCAGAACCGCCGGATCGTGCACTTCGACGACCTCCTGCTTCTTGGTCTCGGGCCGCGAACAGGCAAGGCCCTACGGCTGCTCATCCGCGGATTGCACCCCGAGATCCGCTGATGTCGACTGCCCCTGCCGCGGAAGCGGGCCCCGCCCGCGGCAGGGGCCGCCACCCCGAGAGCACACTCCTCGCAGGCAACGCGCTGTTCGCACTCGCAACGGGTCTCGTTATAGCTGCGGTGCTGCTGGGAGCCGGGGTCGGAGCCGTTGACATTGCCCCCTGGGATGTCGTCAAGATTATCGCCGGGCATCTGGGAGTCCCCGTCACCGTTGACCCGCAGCAGGATGCGATCCTCTGGGCGATCCGGCTACCACGCGTCGCGCTCGGCCTCCTCGTTGGAGGAGCTCTCGCGCTTTCAGGCGCAGCACTCCAAGGCGTCTTCCGAAACCCTCTCGCCGACCCCAGCATCGTCGGTGTCGCAAGCGGCGCATCCGTCGGCGCAGTCGCCGCGATCATGACCGGCCTCTCCGGGATCGTGATGGGTGGAACGCAGCTCGCTGCCTTCGCTGGCGGCGTCATCGCCGCGCTCGCCGTCTACGCTCTCGCCCGCAACGAGGGCCGAACCGAGACCGTCACACTGATTCTCGTCGGCGTCGCTATCACCGCGATCGCTGGCGCCCTCGTCGGACTGATGATCGCCCGGGCAGACGACGACCAGCTCCGCGACATCGTGTTCTGGTCACTCGGAAGCCTCGGCGCCGCAACCTGGCCACTCGTTGCCGCAACCGCCCCGTTCGTGATCCTCGGCGTCACGATCGCACTCGCACAAACCCGACCGCTCGACCTCCTCTCCCTCGGAGAACGAGAAGCCATCCACCTCGGAATCAACGTCGAGCGCGTCAGACTTCTCCTCATCCCCGCACTCGCCCTGGCCACGAGCGCCGCCGTCGCAGCAGTCGGGATCGTCGCGTTCGTCGGGCTACTCGTACCCCACGTCGTTCGACTCCTCGCCGGACCAACCCACCGAATCGTGCTCCCCGGAAGCCTGCTCATCGGCGCTGGCGCACTCGTCCTCGCCGACCTCGCGGCGCGAACAATCACAGCACCCGTCGAACTGCCACTTGGCGTCGTCACCGCGATCGTCGGCGGCCCGACCTTCCTCTGGCTCGTCCTCCGCACACGACGTGCACACGGGGGTTGGGCATGACCGCCATCACCGCCACCCAACTCGCCTACGAAGCCGCCCGCACACAGATCGTCGACCACATCGACCTCGACATCCAGTACGGAGAGATCCACGCCCTCGTCGGACCAAACGGCGCCGGAAAGACAACCCTCCTCCGGCTCCTCGCAGGTGACCTCACACCCTCAAAGGGCACCGTCCAAATCGACGGCACCAACCTCAGCGCTCTCACATCGAAAGAGCTCGCCCGTCGACGCGCAGTAATGCCACAAAGCTCAACCCTGGGCTTCGGCTTCACCGTCGCACAGGTCGTCGAAATGGGCTGTCACCCGCACCACCAATACAACACCACCCCCCACCAAACCGTCCGCGACGCTCTCCAAGAAGTCGGAATCCCCCACCTCGCCCACCGAACATTCCGCACCCTCTCAGGCGGCGAGCAAGCACTCGCCACCC
>JANNQQ010000227.1:0-2693 GCA_031400835.1 Actinomycetes bacterium
GCGGCGCGGCGCCCCCCCTGGTGGGTTGCAACCCGGGGCGTTTTTCCCACGGATCCGGCAGGATCCACAGGCGTCTCGAGTGTGCGCTGAGTCGGGGGGTGCTACCGGTCATCCGACCTGGCGTTCGTCGATCGTCGGTCATCCTACGAGGCCGTTTTCGCCACGCGGCGACTCGAAGACGGCGTGGCGTGATTTTCGGAGGTGGTCGGCGGAAACGAGGGTTTGAGCCGACTGCGATAGGAGTCGCCTTCGATGACCAAGTCGTAGGCGTTGCTGGTGAAGCGGTCGATGGCGCTTTGGGCGCGGACAGGATCGGCGAAGGTGGCGAGCCACTCGTCGGGACCGCGGTTTGCGGTGACGACGATCGAGCCGGCGCGGTGACGCTCGGTGAGGAGGTCGTAGGCGTCGCGGCTTTCGGTGTGGTCCATCGCGTCGAGGCCGAAGTCGTCGACGATCAGGAGATCCACGGCGAGCAGCCTCCGGAGCTCGGCTTCGTAGGAGTTGTCGAGACGGGCGTGTTTGAGAGTCTTGAGCATCCGGTCGGTCCGGACGGCGAGCACGCTCGCGCCGCGGCGACAGGCTAGATGCCCGAGGGCATGCGAGAGAAAGGTCTTGCCCACACCGACGGGTCCGACGATGGCGACGTGCTGGTGCGCGTCGAGGAAGCGGAGCGACACGAGCTCGTTGAGGAGTGCGCGGTCGAAGGTCACCTTGGCGGTGTCGTCCCAGATCTCGAGCCGCATCGCAGTATCGAGCCCTGCCTTCTGGGAGCGGAGCGCGACTGCCTGGCTGTCGCGACGAGAGGCTTCGTCTTGCAGGACGAGGAGCAGGAAGTCCTGGTGGGGCATCTTCTGCTGGCGGGAGAGGACGAGGCGCTCGGGCAGGGTGTCGAGCATGCGGCCGAGCTTGAGGCGGCGCAGGGTCGCTTTCAGATCCGTCGAGACGGGGTCAGCTGTCATCAACGGTCTCCTGGCTGCCGAGGCTCGGCAGCGGCAAGCGGTAGTGCTCCTTCGGTCGGAGGTGACGGGCGATCGGGACGACGGGAGCAATCCCCGGGAGTGCGGGTTGCGTACGGCCGGCCTCGAGCATGCGTTGGAGCCGGCAGACGTCGAGCATTTCGGCGTCGAGGGCGACGGTGCACGCTTCGTCAATTCGCGCTGCGCCGTATTTCTTGGCGAGACCGAGCAAGGCGTAGACGCGGCGCATCCGTGTCCAGGGCAACGGCCCATCCAGGAGTGCCGCAGCGAAGCGCCCGACGGCGACACCGTGTTCGGCCGCCTGCCGTTTGAGGAAGTCGACATCACGCAGAGCGTACGCGGTCTTGTGGGCCGGGAGGTCGGACCGATCGAGCGACCTCCCGCCGTGGGGCTGGCGCGGATGGGTCTTTACCAGGATCGCGCCGTCGTAGAAGCGGACGATGTGGCGGTCGGCTCGGGCCCGAAGGGTCTTGCCGATCAAACGCGTCGGCAGCGAGTAGAGCGCCTTCGCCACCTGGGCGAAGTGATCGCGATGGACCTTGGGGTCACACCACAGCGGGACGTCGTACGCCTCGGTGGGCGCGGGCAGCAAGGCCGTTTTCTCTTCGGCGTTGAAGTGCTCGAGGGGCATGCGCTGCGTGCGACCGTGGCGCCGGGCGCCGTACTCGTGCAGGCACCACTGCCGCGCATGCTCGCGGGCGTGGTCGAGATCGCGCAGGTCTTCACCGCCGAAGCAGTCATCCCGGACAGAAGGGACGGAGCGTTCGACGCGAGCCTTGTCCTTGGGACGGCGCACACGCGTCGGGTCGATGTGAAAGCCGCGCGCCTGGGCGTATTCGAGGAAGACCGGGTTGATCGTGGGCGCGAGTGGATCCGCGTGCTGGACGATCGCCTTCGTGTTGTCGGGAAGGATCACGCGGAAGATGCCGCCGTAGAACTCCCAGGCGGCCTCGCAGGCCTCGATCGCCTCTTCCGTCGTTTCCGGGAAACACGGATGGACGAAGCGCAGACGGGATACGACGGGGGTGAAGATCCAAGCTCGGATTCGCCGACGTCGACCGTGGGCGTCGGCTCGGAGCAGGACCATCCGACCTGTATCGAGTTGGACTTCGTGTCCGGGCTCGCCGTCGGCAACGGGGACCGTCGCCGCGGTCCGGCCAAAGTCGAGCTCCGCGACGGCGAAGCGGTGCAGGGTCGGGTACGGAATCGCGACACCCTGTCGAACAAGAAGGCGCCGGATCTTCGAGAGCCGGACGCCCCGATCGAGGAATCGCTTGATCGCGTCGCGTTGGGCGACGGCCAGGGCCCAGCTGTCGCCGCGGGGCCGCCCGCCGTCCGCGCGCAGGGCGATCAGCACGGCACTCAGACACTCGTCGGTCAGGCCGGGTGGCCCCGGGCCGACCTCGAGTCCGTTCGTCTGAGCGACCTCGATGTAGCGACGGACCGTCTTGGGATCCAAGCCCACTTGGCGGGCGATCCGTTTCTTCGCGGCGCCGCCGATCCACAGCCTCAGGACTTCCTTTACCTCGAGCATTCCCACCTCGCGATACGCCACCTGTCCTCCCGTCTCGGCCAAGCCGAAGCCGAGCAGGGTGGTCGATGGCCATTTAGTCCCGCGAGGAGGGGGGGAAAGGTTTTGAGAAACTCGGGCTTACAGCGGGGGAATGCTTCTGAGAAAAACCTCAGGCAGGGGTCCCTAGGTTCTGAGAATCAACA
>JANNQQ010000228.1:0-3694 GCA_031400835.1 Actinomycetes bacterium
GCGTCGTCCTGCCCGGGCGGGTAACGCTCAAGGGCACACGGGCCAAGGGCCGCGTGACGCTCGAGGGCACATCGTCGCAGGGCGGCTTCGTCGCCCCGTTCCGCGTCGTCATCTGGGGCGCCAAAGGGAAGCTGCCGCTCCGCCCGTTCAAGACAGTGCTTGCGAACAAGAACGGGCTCTTCAAGGTCACGCTCCTGAGATCGGCACAGCAGACAGCGTTCCAGGCTCGCGTCGCGGATACCGAGGCGGTGAGCACAGGGGCGCGCGCCGCGGAGCTCTGCACGGCCACGTTTTCGAGCCTTCCCGTACCGTGTTCGAGCTTCACGATCAGCGCCTTCACCGCGCGGTCGAAGCTCGTGACCGTTCGATAGTTAGCCGGTTGGTAGCCGACCGGCTAACTCCAGGCTCCAATCTCCGTCTGAGGGGAGGGGTGTCCCGAGGGCGCTCTTCACTCTTTCCTCACTCCGCGACCATGATTCCGCCGGGACGGACGTCTACACTCCTGGCGCGCAACTACAGAGATTCAGCTATCAGACCGCTCCAACCCAGGAGGACTGCATGAAGAAGGTTCGCATTGCGGTGATCTCGATCGCCGCGCTTGCAGCGTTGGCGCTCGCCGCCACCGCGACCGCCGCGTATTCGACCGCGAAGCTATCGGTCTCGTACGCCCCAGGCGGGATCACGCGCATTGTCGCGTCTTCCGATGTCGCCGACGACGCGACCGCGCGCGCCGCGATCGTGATCTCGAACGGCACCACACTTTCAACGGGTGCAGCTCCAGGAACCAAGGTCGGCACCGTCAAGGCGCAGGTGAGCGCACTCGCGCTCGGCGGCGCGTTGCTGCCGCTGGCTGGCGACATCATTGTCGCGCCTCCCGGTGCGGTTCCGGTGGCGTCACAAACAGCATGCATCGGGGCCACACCGCCCGTTGTGACCTATCTGCTCGTGCTCCAGGCTGCGGGCCAGACGATCAACCTGCCCGCATATGTACTCCCGGCCGATCCTGCTCTGGCTGCCATCGGGACCTCGCAGCTCGTCTTCTGCCTGGCTCCGCCGGACATCCCGACGACCTCAGGAGGCGCAACGTTCGGAGCGAAGTTCCTGAGCGCTGACATGTCGTTCACGAACGTCTTTAGCGCGCTTCCAAAAGCGGCGTGGGTTGCTTTCTGGACGCCGTGGCAAGCAGGGAACGGCCAGACCAACGCGGCTGGCACGGTTGCTTCCCCGAGCCTTGTTCAGCCCGGCACAATCAGCCTCAAGGGCAAGCGGGTTGCCAAGCGCGTCACCCTGAACGGGAAAGCATCCCAGAGCGGCTTCGTCGGCCCGTTCCGGATCGCCATCTGGGGAGCGGCTGGAAAGGCTGCACTCCGCCCCATGAAGACAGTGACGGCGAATGACGACGGCGTCTACAAGCTGACGCTCGCAAAGACGGCGAAGCAGACGACGTTCCAGGCACGCGTCACCGACGGCGAAGCCGTCAACGTAGGCGAGGACGCAAAGACCCTCTGCACCCAGCTCTTCTCGAGCCTCCCGGTGCCGTGCTCCAGCTTCACGATCAGTGGGTTCAGCGCGAAGTCAAAGGCAGTGACCGTCCGTTAGGACGAAAGCGTTACTGACCGGTTCGGGAAGGGGGCGCCCGCGGGGCGCCCCCATCCGTATCGTCCCGTCGTGACCGCAAACGTCCGGATCGGAACGTGCTCCTGGGCCGACGAGGGCCTCCTCCGTACCTGGTACCCGCGGGGTGTCTCGACCGCGGAGAAGCGGCTGCGCTACTACGCGGAGCGTTTTGACACCGTCGAGGTCGATTCGCCGTTCTACGCGCTTCCCGACCCCGATGTGACGCGGCGCTGGGCAGAGCGCACACCCGATGCGTTTACGTTCCATATCAAGGCGTCGGCGGCGATGACCTGGCACGACGGCATGCCTACCGACGAGGCCTTTGCCCAGTTTCGCGGATCGCTCGAGCCGCTCGAGCTCTCGGGGAAGCTACGCGCCGTGCTCCTCCAGTACCACCCGCGGTTCACGAAGTCGGCAGCGGCAAAGGCCGAGCTCACGCGCGCGCCCGAGCGTCTCGCGCCGCTCGTTCCTCTCATTGAGTTCCGTCATCGATCGTGGATGGAGGAGGGCGAGCGAGCGGATACGCTCGCGTTCCTCGAGCAGCATGGGCTCGCGTACGTGTCGGTCGATAGCCCGTTGACCAACGCGACGAACGTTTCCCCGCGTGTGCCGGCCGCGACGCACCGGGTCGCCTACCTCCGCTTCCACGGCCGTAACGCGAAGACCTGGAACATCCGCGGCGCGCGGAGCGCTGCCGACCGCTTCGACTGGATGTACGCCAAGGACGAGCTAGCGGAGTGGGTCGAGCCGGTACGGCACCTCGCAACCCAGGCCGACGAGGTCTACGCGCTCTTCAACAACAACCGCGACGACTTCGCCCCACGGAGCGCCGCGATCTTCCGCGGACTGCTCGACGAGGCCGGGATTCAAGCCACTGGCGGCGTCGAGCCGCCGTCCTCCGAGCTGACCCTGTTCTAGCTCGGAAGGCCGCAGACTCCTCGCGGGCAAGTCTGGGGCAAGTTCAGACCTGCACTCACAGGCGACTGGGAACCGGTTCCGAGGCGCTCGTAGGCGGAGATTGAGGCACCACCTTCTAATCCGCGGGTCGGAGGTTCGAATCCTCCCGGGCGCATCAGGAACCATGCGGTGTCGTGGCCTTGACGGGATCCTCGAACCGGCAGATGGGCAACGCAGAGGGCAACGTCAGCCCGGTGCGCGCGCATAATCTCTGGCCGATGGACAACGATGCTCGCAGGTGACAGCGACGTGTTCAAGTTCAATTAGCACCTCGTCCTGATGAGCGCTCGTTTCACCGCACGTCCCCAACCGGAGGCCCGTACGGCAGACGTAGTCGCCAGTTCGCAGGCCTGTTGTTATCGGCCGGCGTTTATGCAATGAGTTTGCGATGGAACGCCGCGTCACCGCGTGCTTGATGGTCGTGGTAGCACTCGCATTCGCTGGTTGCGGCAATGGGTCTCGTGCGGCGACAGCTAAGTCGCTAGACGAGTGGATTCGGGCAATCCGCGCTTTGGTGCTCAAAGGCGAGCGGCCGAATGCTTTTACGATCCCGAAGGTGCCAATCTTCAAGATGCCGTCGGCGGCGGATGACATCGGCCGAGAAGTAGATCAAGCCGCCGGGGACTTCAGCCGTGCGCGCGACCTGTCATACACGGGAACAAGAGACATCTTCTGTACCTGGTTCGCGTGGTACATGGAGACAGGAAGAACGCTTCCGAGCGAGGAGGACTTCCCAGACCTGCTACTGGGCTACATCTACGGGAAGGTGCCCGTTCCGCCAAGCCGTGAGGCGATTGATGCCGCCAACCTCCTTCGCGACTCGATCGACCGCGCGCAAAGTGCCGATGCTCAGGTTCGAAATGCTGCGACCGCGGCCGCGTGCTCGATCCCACAGACACCTTGACGACGGCGGGTCTGGCCTCCGTCCGAAGCGAGATACCAGTTCTCCTCAGGACGTACCTGAGCGTACGACGAGCGTACCGGCCTGTCTCCGCAGCGCGCATTTTGCTGCAATCTGTTGCAGTTATGAAAGCGGTCCCGTGCAGGCAGATTCAGCCAGCTGCAGTTCGCTGCAGCCTACGAGCGTGGACTTCTAACCCGCGGGTCGGAGGTTCGAATC
>JANNQQ010000229.1:0-2445 GCA_031400835.1 Actinomycetes bacterium
CTCGTGCGCAACTCGTTGCGCATGCGGCCCGACCGGATCGTGGTCGGCGAGGTTCGCGGCGCCGAGACGCTCGACATGCTCCAGGCAATGAACACGGGCCACGAGGGGTCGCTTACGACAATTCATGCGAACAGCCCCCGCGATGCGCTCAACCGACTCGAGACGCTCGTTCTCATGTCGGGACTGGAGATTCCGTTGAAGGCAATTCGTGAGCAGATCTCAAGCGCACTCGATCTCATTGTTCACATCACACGACTCGTCGACGGATCACGTCGGATCTCGCACATCACTGAGGTGCTCGGGATGGAGTCTGACGTCATCACGTTGCAGGATGTCTTCGCGGCGCGCCCCGTGAGCGAACGTGCCGCCGCGGCAGGCTCGACGTCATACATTCGGCCGCTTACCTGTACCGGGCTTCAGCCGCACTTCCAGGCCAAGCTCGCAGCACACGGTGTGATCCTGCCGGACGACTTCTACCAGCCCGACTTTGAGCTCGTGGCCGAGGAGAAGGCATCGTGAGGGAGGCGCTGTTCGATACCGCGTGGGGGCCGATTGCACTCGCGCTGACGGTCGGATGCCTCACGTTGCTCGCGACCTTGGTGGCGCTCGGCAAGCCGCGTAGCGCGTGGCTCAAGGGTCGACTCGCACTGTATGGAGGAGCCAACGTCGCAGGGTCGGGCCCGGCCACCGAACGCGCCTGGCGTCCTGATGTCGAGCGGTTCTACGGGACAGCCGACCGCCTCTTCGGCGACACGCGCCTATGGAAGGGCCTCGAGCGGATGGCCGAGAGGGCGCATGTAGGTTGGCGTCCGTCCGAGATCGTCGCCTGGTCGGTTGCGGCAGCGATCGCCGCGGGTCTCGTCATCGAGATCCTCGCTTCAAGCGGCATGCTTGCGGTGCTCGCCGCGTTGGCCGCTCTCGTCACACCGTTTACGATGCTGTCAACTAAAGGCAGCCGCCGAATGCGTGCCTTCGACGAGCAGCTCCCAGACATACTGATGACGATGGCTGGCGCGCTCAAAGTGGGCCAGAGCTTCAACAACAGCATGAAGGCGATCGCCGATGATGGACTTGCACCGGCGAGTCAGGAGTTCGGTCGTATTCTGGCCGAGACACGACTCGGGCGCCCCATGGATGATGCTCTACTCGCCATGGCCGACCGGATCAAGTCGGATGATCTCCATTTCGTCCTCATGTCGGTAACAATTCAGCGACAGGTCGGCGGCAGCCTCGGCGAGCTGTTCCAGTCCGTGTCGGACACGGTGCGCGAGCGGCAGCAGTTCAGGCGCAAGGTCCGGGCACTGACCGCAATGGGACGTGCAACAGCGTCGCTCCTTCTCGCACTACCGTTTGTCACGGGCGCGCTCATCGCCTTGGCGGGCGACGGGTATGTCAACACGCTGTTCACGACGAGCATAGGCCGCGTGATGGTGGCAGTAATGCTCGTGCTCATGGCATTCGGCACGTTCGTGATCCGCAAGATCGTGGACATCAAGGGGTGATGAAGGAATGCTGCTGATACTCGCGTTCATCTGCTTCGCGGCCTCGCTTGGGGTTGTTGGCAAGCTCCTCACACAGCCGGCACGGGAGCGGCAAGCTTCACTACGGCGTGCCCGTGGTGTCGCAGATGCCGCGCTCGCCGACCCCTACGAGCCACTGGTCGACCGGCTTGAGGAGCGCTACGGAGCAACGCTTGCACGCGTCGCCCGCCGCCTCGATCCGCGTCTCACCGAGGAGCGCATCGCGACGAAGCTTGTGTCGTCCGGCCTGGCAAACCAGTTCACGGCTAACGGCTACCTCGCACTCAAAGTGGTTCTCGCGTCCGCCGGGGTCATCGTCGGAGGGTTTCTCGGGGTGATGCTGGGAAGCAGCCTGAAAGCGCTTCTTCTTGGCGCGGCGTTTGCAGTTGCAGGATTCGTGATCCCCGATGTCAGCGCTGGTTCACGAATCAAGCGGCGGCGTCAGGAAATGCAGCGCCAGCTACCCGACGCACTTGACATCGTCGCCGTGAGCGTCGAGGCAGGGCTCGGGTTCGATGCCGCACTCGGCAAGCTCAACGAGCACCTCAACGGGCCGATCGTCGACGAGTTCACGCTCGTGCTGGGCGAGCTCCGGATCGGAGAGGCACGGTCGGTCGCGCTGCGAAAGATGGCTGAGCGTGTAGATCTCCCGGAGGTCAGCTCGGTTGTCAATTCACTGGTGCAAGCCGAGCAACTTGGCAGCCCGCTCGGAAAGATGCTTCGCGTGCAGGCACAGGAGTCGCGGAATCGCCGACAGATTGCGGCCGAGGAGCAGGCAATGAAGGCGCCCGTGAAGATGCTCGTGCCGACGGTGCTGTTCATCTTCCCGGCGATGTTCGTCGTCGTGCTCGGCCCGGCGCTGATCAGCCTCTCTCAGAACTTCTAGCCGCACAACCGTCGGGGTCGGCCCCGGATTGGCGCAGTT
>JANNQQ010000230.1:0-7799 GCA_031400835.1 Actinomycetes bacterium
AGCGATGGCTCGGGCGCGGATCTCGCGGCACGCGGGAACGGATGCGTCGCGGCCGACCTCGACGGAGATGGACGAACCGACCTCTACGTCACCACCGTCGGGAACGACGCACTCCTCTGGAACGAGGGTGGCGGCCACTTCAGTGAGGGTGCGAGCGACGCAGGGATCACGGGCTTCAGTTGGCACGCGGGCGCCGCGGTCGGAGACGTGAATGGTGACGGCCTTCCCGACCTGTTCGTCGCCGGGTACACCGATATGAATGCGCCGATCGCCGGGTCGAGCGAGGGCTTCCCGTCCGATCACCGCGGCGTCGCAGATCGCCTCTATCTCAACCTCGGCGCACCCGAGGGCGGCCGACCAACGTTCCGTGAGGTGGCCAAGCCCGCAGGGCTCGAGCCAGAGCTCGACCACGGACTCGGGGCGCTCTTCACCGACACGAACGCCGACGGCCGCCTCGATCTCTATGTCGCTAACGATGAGGATCCGAACCGTCTCTACTTGAACCTCCCGGCACAGAACGAGCTTGGGTTCCGCTTTGTCGATCGCGCCGCCGTTACGGGTGTGGCCGACCCGAACGCGGGAATGGGGATCGCGTCGAGCGACTTCAGTGGAGATGGGCAGGCCGACCTGATCGTCACGAATGCGCGGAAACAACTCCATGCCGTCTTCCGTGCCGAAGAGCCTTCCAACGGTGCCCCGGCCTTCGACGATGCGCGCCCGGCCTTTGCGCAGGCATTCGATACGCGCCTGACCGGGTGGGGCGTCTCGTGGGTCGATCTGAATCTCGATGGCACTCTTGAGCTTGTCGTCGCAAACGGTGGTATCCCGGTGCTCAACCTCCGCCGTGACGCGCAGCGGATACAGGTCATCGCCCCCGGAAACAGCGACGACGTCTTCGTCGACG
This sequence comes from Actinomycetes bacterium, assembly GCA_031400835.1. GTDB lineage: Bacteria > Actinomycetota > Thermoleophilia > Gaiellales > Gaiellaceae > Gaiella. The sequence continues at coordinate 905 of JANNQQ010000230.1, forward strand.
CGAGCCAGGCGTTCGGCCTGCGACCAGGGCCACTCGTCAACGGACGAGGGCTTGCGCAGGCCGACTTCGACAACGACGGCGACCCCGACTTCGCAGTGGGCTCGATCGGTGGGGAGCTCGTCCTCCTCCAAACGAGCGGCTCACATGGGCATTGGCTCGGCGTCGCGCCAAGACCGCTCGAGGCCGGAACGGTCGTGACGTTTGTGCTCGACGACGGTCGGAGGCTCGTACGCGAGGTCCACCTCGGGAGTAGCTACCTCTCGTCGGAGGATCCCCGCGTGATCGTTGGGCTCGGCGACGCAACCACGGTCTCGGAGGTCATTGTTCGTTTCCCGGGCGGCGTCGAGCGCAGGATCGAGAACGTCGAGGCGGACAGGGTCGTCACCGTCGAGCGTTGAGCCTCGGCTCGTCCTAGCTCTGGGCGAACGGAGGAGGCTCGAGGTTCTGCTCCTCGCACATCCTGCGCACACCACCGAGTTCAAGACATCGCAGCGAATGAGCCTGGAGGTGAGGTCGATCCCAGGCGGGCGGATCGAGATGTCGGCCCCAGCGAGTCACCATGAAGAGGAAGAGATCCGCAACGGTTCGCTCGGAGCCAACGATCCAGTCACGTGTGGCGAGGTGCTCGTTAATGCGATCGAACAGCGCCTCGAGCTCCACACGCGCGCTTTCACGAACGCCCTCCGTGCCGTAGCGCTCCGGGTAGAGGAAGCGCAACAGCGCAGTCTGAACCGTGTTCGTTTGGAAGAGCAGCCAGCTGTAGCACTCTGATCGCTCCGGGGAGCCGCCTGGTGGAAGAAGCTTGGCGACCGAGAATCGGTCGGCCAGGTGCAGCAGGATCGCCGCCGACTCCGTGATCACGAGCGCGCCATCCTCGAGTGTCGGGACGCGACCAGACGGATTGAGTGCCAGGTACTCAGGTGGGCTTTCTCCCGCCTCGTTGCGCTCGACGAGGGTGAGTTCGTACGGCACGCCGATCTCGGCGAGCGCGGCGTGAGGTGCCATCGCCGCGGTTCCCGGTATGTAGTGGAGGCGAAGAACGCTCACTGGTGCATTTCCCCCTCAAGCATTTCGGCGCGCCGGCATCTTCGCCGACCGTACCAGCAGGCGGCTCAGCCCCGGAGCGCGCGTAACGCGTTGAGGATGACCGCGACGTCGATGACTTCCTGGACGAGAGCTCCCCAGACCGGCGGTAGGTAGCCGAACGCGGCGGCCGCCATCGCCACCATAGAGATCCCGAGCCCATAGACGACGCTCTGGCGGGCGATCCGGAGCGAGCGTCGGCCGATCGAGATCGAGAGTGCGACCCGACCGGCATCGTCGACCGTGATCACCGCATCTGCTGTCTCGGATGAGACCGTTGCTCCCTTGCCAGCCATCGCGATCCCGACGTCTGCGAGGGCAAGAGCGGGAGCATCGTTAATGCCATCGCCGACCATGACGACGTTGCGGCGACCTGGAACAGCAAGCATTCCTCGAACGACACCAAGCTTTGCCTCTGGACTCTGCTCAGCGTAGACCTCGTCGATCCCAACGGCGCGCGCGACCTCACTAGCCGTCTCGACGCGATCGCCCGAGACGAGCGCGACGTGGGTGATCCCCACGCGCCGGAGGTCGTCCGCGAGCGTTTCGGAGCCCGGCCGCAGCCGATCTCCCATCACGATCACCCCCTGGAGCACGCCGTCGACGCCGACATGCACCTTCGCGCGACCGGCGCCGTCACTCTCATCGAGCTCTCGATCGCGGTCGCTCACACCGCTGTAACCGTTGCTCTCAAGCCACGCAGTGGAGCCGACCGCGACGCGGCGACCATCTACATCACCAACGATGCCGGTTCCCGGCTGCTCGTTGACCGCGATTGGGACGCTGAGTGCCAGTCCGCGCTTTCGGGCGCTGTCGACAAGGCTCTCCGCCAGGACGTGCGCAGACATCTGGTCGAGCGAGGCCGCGAGGCGGAGAGTCTCGTCGGGAGTGATGTCCCCGTATGCGACAACGCGCTCGATTTCCGGTGCACCAAGCGTCAACGTGCCTGTCTTGTCGAGGAGGACTGTGCGCGCTCCGCCAAGCCGCTCGAGCGCGCCCGCCCCTTTGATGATGATTCCCGCGTGGGCGGCGCGAGAGAGCCCGGCGACGAACGCGATGGGTGCCGCAAGAATGAGCGGGCACGGCGTCGCCACCACCATCACCGCAAGTCCGCGCATCGCGTCGCCCGTCACGAACCAGGCGATGCCCGCGACCGCGAGCGAGAACGGGAGGAAGAACGCGGCGTAGCGGTCGGCGAGACGTGTGAACGGGGAGCGGTCGCTTTCGGCGGCGGTGACCAGTCGTACGATGGCGGCATACGCGCTTTCGGCCGCCGAGCGGGTGACGCGCAGATCGAACGCGTCGCCGGCATTCGCCGTGCCGGAGCGAATCGGTTCGCGACCCGTGACGGTCACCGGCAGCGCCTCGCCGGTGAGGGCGGACTCGTCGATCACCGCCGTGCCTGCAGCAACCTCGCCGTCGGCCGGTATGACCTCGCCTGCACGAACAACCACCACATCATCCGGCTGGAGCTCGTCGACGCTGACCTCATCGACGATCCCTTCCCTGTAGCGGTGGGCGATGCGAGGAGCGCGCTCGACCAGCCGTCGTAGTTCCCGCCGTGCGCGGCCGGCGGCCCACGCCTCGAGCGCGGCGCCACCGGACATCATGAGGGCGACGATCGCTGCCGGGAGCTGCTGCCCGAGAACAAGTGCCCAGACGATCGCGACAAGCGCGATGGCGTCGACGCCTACATCTCCCCGTCTCAGCGACCTGACCGTGTCGAACACGAGCGGTGCAAGGACAACTATCGCCCCGATGGCCCAGATCCGGTCAGCCCACACGTGATTGCCGAGGACATACGCGACGCCCCCACCGACAATCGCGACGAAAGCGAATCCGGCAATCAGGCGAGCCCTCATTCGGGAATCACGACGCGCCCCCCGGCCGCCGCCGCCAGTGCCTCGTCGAGCCGTGTCACGAGAAGGTCAGCGTGGTCGCGTTTGAAGACGAGCGGAGGCCGGATCTTGAGCGCGCTATCTGCCTTGCCCGAGCGGCCAACGAGCACGCCCGACTCGCGCAGGTGGTTCACCACCGAGCGGGCAAGCGCGCTGTCCGGCTCGCGCGTCTCACGATCCACCACAAGCTCGACGCCAATCATCAAGCCCCGACCTCGGACTTCTCCGATCGACGCGTGGCTCGCAGCAAGCTCCTCGAGCAAGCCGCGCAGGTACGCCCCCACCACGCGGGCGTTGTCGATGAGCTGCTCCTCCTCGATAACGTCGAGCACGGCAAGCGCAGCAGCGCACGCGACCGGGTTCCCACCGAAGGTCGAGAAGTACGTCGTCCGCTCGGCCATCGCCGCAGCGATATCGGAGCGCAACAACACCGCGGCCACGGGATACCCATTGCCCATCGGCTTCCCAAGCGTGACCATGTCGGGCACCACCCCACTCGCCGTGAAGCTCCAGAGATGCTCGCCCGTGCGCCCGTGCCCCGCCTGCACCTCGTCCGCCACAAACCCGGCGCCGACGTCATGCGCGCGACGGACTAGCTCGCGGAGATACTCGGGCGGTGGCGCCAGGATCCCATCGCTCGTGTATCCGCTGTCGATCACCACGGCACCCGGCTCGAATCCACGCTCCCGAAGTGTGGCAACTGCATCATCCAGGCACGCCGCATATCGCTCGGCATACCGATCCTCCTCGTACCGGAACTGCCCGCGGTACCCGTCCGGCGCAGGAATCAGCGCAACGTGGGCCGGCGGCCCCTGGTCGCCCCACTCCTCGGGCGAGAGCGCGGCGGTCGCGGTCGTGACCCCGTGGTATGCGTGCTCGGTGACAACGCCTCCACCCTGCCCGGTGGTTGCGGTGAGAATCCGCCACGCGAGCTCATTGGCCTCGCTGCCCGAGTTGACGAACAGACACGTGTCGATCTCCGGAGGCGTCGTCGAAAGCAACCGCTCTGCCAGCTCGACCGCCGCAGCGTGGAGATACCGCATGTTGGTGCTGAGCAAGCGTCCCTGTCGCGCGATCGCGTCGGCGACGCGCGGGTGCGAATGACCAACGACCGGCACGTTGTTGTACGCGTCGAGATAGCGCCGCCCGCCAGCGTCGATCATCCAAACGCCTTCGGCGCGGACCATCTGGAGCGGCCGGTCGTACGTCAGCGACTGCATCGCAGGCCCGAACGCCCGACGCCGCCGCCGAACCAACTCGTCCCCACCGACCCCAGGCAAGCAGTTCGAGGCAAGCGCCGCCGCGGCGGCCTCAGCGCCCAGCCCCTCAAGCTCCGAAAGCAACGAGAGGAACCGGGGAGAGTCAACCGTGATGTAGTCCGCGTTGTCGGGATACATTCCGACCCGCCACGCGGCAATTGCAAGGCTCGTAGCTAGCCGCATCTCGACGAAAGCCGGAAGTAGCTCACGCTCGAGCGGCTCAAGCGGCATCACCGTCTCGTAGCCCGCAACGACTACCGCTCCGGCCCGCAACGCATCGACACGGCCGGCCATCGTGCTGACGAGACCAACAGCGAGGTCGCACAACAACGCGGTGTGGGACATGTCCCCGAAGTCGATGACCCCGGACACCGTGCCATCGGGCGCAAACAGCGCGTTGTCGAGTGAGAGGTCGCCGTGCACGATCTGCGCTCGGAGCAAGCTGAACCGTGGCTCGACAGCAGACTCCCAGCGATCGAGCGTCTGCGTCACGAGCTCAAGCTCCACTCCAGGCTCGACACTCGCAACCAACGGACGCAGCTTGGGTGCGTGCTGAATATCCCATTGGAGCACCCGCCCGGCAGCCGGATGGAAGAACCCCCGCAGGGATCGACCCAGCCGCGCAAGCGTGGCGCCGAACTCACGCAGCTGCCGATCATCGAGCTTCTCAACGTCCACGAGTGCCCCGGGCATGAACTGAACGAGACGCACGAGATGACGACCCTCCTGACCATCGGCGAACCCAATCGCCCCGCCAGCCAACGTCGGTCGGATCGCGGGCACCGGGAGGGCCGGGTCGACCCGCGAGGCATGCTCCATCCCCGCGTTCTCCATCTCGACGACGGCGGCGTCTTCACCGGTGTTCGAGATCTTGAGCACCCACTCTTCCCCATCCGCGAGCTTGAGGTGGAAGTTCTGATCGCGCTCGCTCCGCAACGACAAAGCAGTGCCGTGCGTGCCAAAGACCTCCAGCGCTATCCGCGCAGCGTCGGCCTCGCTGAACTTTGGTGGCTCGGCCGACAGCACCGCGCCCGCGTCGACGTCGCTCGCTCCCACCCCGCGACCGTACCAACCTTCAGGGGCGCGGGAGGCCTCAGCGCGGATCGAGGACGAACTTCACGCCGGCCGCGTTGCGGGAGGCATCGAAAGCGCGTTCCCACTCGACGAGCGGGACTACCTCGGTGACGAGCGGCTCAAGTGCGACGCGCCCGGCCTCGAGTAGCTCGAGCGCCCGCTCCCACGAGCGCGGAGTGCTGGCGTTCCCCGACGTGACAGTGAGCTCGCGGAAGCAGATCTCGTCAAAGGGAACCTCCACCGGGGCGCCGCGGAGACCGATCTGGACGACTCTGCCACCCCGCCGCGCCGACGTCAGGCCCGTCGTCATCCCGGCAGCACTCCCGGAGCACTCGACAACAACGTCGTAGTCGTCGTCGGCGTTCCCTGTCTCAGTGGTGAACCCAAGTTCCCGAGCCAGCTCGAGCCGAAGTGCGTCACGCGCAGTCCCGCGTATCTCGACCTCCGCGCCCAGACTCCGCGCGACCTGCGCTGCGATCAGACCTACCGCCCCCGGCCCGATGATGAGCGCCTTGTCACCCGCATTGATCACCGACGGATCGAGGAGCGACTGGCAGACGCACGCCAACGGCTCCGTGAGAGCAGCGGCCGCCGACAACATGTCCACTGGCGCGCGATGGAGATTGCGAGCGGGGATGACGACCGACGAAGCGAAGGCACCGTCGACGTAGGAGCCGATCGAGCGCCTTTGTGGGCAGAGGTTGATGCGTCCCTCTCGACAGGCACGGCATGTGCCACAGGTCGAGAAGTACGTCTCTGCGACGACGCGCTCGTCGAGCCACGCAGAATCGACATCGGCGCCGAGCTCGGTCACGACGCCGCAGAGCTCGTGGCCCATCGTCACGGGAGGAACGCACACATACTCTCCCGCTTCGATGTGGAGGTCTGTGCCGCAGATCCCGGCGGCCTGTACCGCCACCCGTACCTGACCCGGCCGAAGCGGGTGCTGCGGCCGTTCGCTGAGGGCCACGTTCCCCGGTCCGGCAGCGAGCTTCGTGAGCCCAATCACGCCCCCGCACGCCCCTCGGTCTCCGCAATGTGGTTCACCGGCGGGACTACCAGTCGATCGGCTTGTAGTCCTTCAGGAAGAGACCCCACACATGCACGCCGGTGTTGAACCCGTCGATGATCGGATCCACGATCCGCGCGGCCCCGTCGACGATGTCGAGAGGAGGGTTGAACCCGTGCTCGGCGGTCTTTCGCTCGGCGATCTGCGCGGGATCCTCGTCGGTCACCCAGCCGGTATCCACGCTGTTCATATGAATGCCGTCGTTGAAGTAGTCCGCCGCGGAGGTCCGCGTCATCATGTTCAGCGCCGCCTTCGCCATGTTCGTGTGCGGGTGTCGCGTGGTCTTGAACTTGCGATAGAACTGCCCCTCCACGGCCGAAACGTTCACGATGTGCTTGTCCCTCTCGGGCGTGCGCAACATCAGCGGCTTGAGCCGAGCGTTCAGCACAAATGGTGCAATCGCGTTGACCAGCTGCGTCTCGAGCAGCTCCACCGTCGACACCTCATCGAGGAGATACCGCCACGAGTTCCGCTCACGCAGGTCGACCTGTTGCAGGTCCTGATCGAGCGCA
>JANNQQ010000231.1:0-5061 GCA_031400835.1 Actinomycetes bacterium
CAGGACGTGGCCCGGCGACTCTCCGAGGAGTACGAGCAGCCGCTCGATGAGGTCGAACGCGACCTGTGCGAGCTCGTCTCCAAGCTCCACGAGCGGGGCCTCGTCGAGCTCGGCTCGAACGAGCAGGCATAGGATGATTGATTCCGAATTTCCGCACCCTCGGATGAGCGCCTGCACACCGCTGCTTGGTGCATGCACTCCCCGCGGGCACGCCAATTCGGAAGCAATCATCTAGCAGGTGCCCCCCGGGGTGCGGCACCAGGGGTACGTCTTCGGGCTTGCGGTCGAGACGAGTCTCGACCTACCGATCGCACACCCCCTTCGACAGAACGGCCAGCCGCGGGTGGTCATCAGAGAGTCGAGCCTGAAGCAGCTGGCCGGCTGGCCAGTGGACGACGCCACGGTGATCGCCGACTGGCGAACCCGGTCAGGTAGGCGTGCCCTCTCAATCCAGTCTCATCCCGATGCTGGCTACCGAATCAGCGGCGCGTCGATGGGCACCTTCGTCGTCTCTCGAGACGGGCGGGAAGTAGAAGCGGCACTGCCGTCCGTTTCGGCGTGGCGTTGGCAGAGGCTCATGTTCTCGCAGGCCCTTCCCCTCGCAGCGGCCCTGCAGGGGCTTGCGCCGTTTCATGCCAGCGCCGTGACGGTCGGTGACCGGGCACTGGCGTTCGTCGGCAGCTCCGGTGCGGGAAAGACGTCGATCGCCTCGTACCTCGCGTCATTCGGCGCATCGTTTCTCACCGACGACGTACTGGCGCTCGACGTGTCGGACGGCGGCGTCCAGGCCCACCCTGGGCCCGGAGTCGCACGCGTACGAGCCGAGGTGCTTCGTGCGATTCGTACGCACACGAAGAGCGATGTCGGAGAGATCGTGGGCCGGAGCGACAAGCTGCAGGTTGCCATCACGCCCAGCGGCCGCGCGGTTCCGCTGCACGCCCTCTACTTCCTCGATCGAAGCCCGAGCTTCACTCGGCTTGAGATCACGGAGAGCCGTGCGCCCGACCCGGCGCGGGTCCTGTCCAACAGCTTCGTGACATACGTGAGCCAACCCCCGTTTCAGCTTGCGCACCTCGACGTCTGTTCGCGCATCGCCACATCGGTGCCGGTGTTCGAGGTCTCGACCCCCTTTTCCGACGGAGCTCTCGAGACTGCGCAAGCCATCGCGAGGCATGTTGGGCTGTGAGCACGGAGCCGCAGGATCGGCCGGGATCCACGCAAACACCGAAGCAACGAGTGGTCCTGTCTCGTGTGGGGAAGGCTCGATTGGCGGTCGAGATTGTGGCTGCGTACGTGAGAGCGCGCTGGTGGCTGCGCCGCCATGGGCTCGAGGAAACTCTCGCGCGCCTGCGGGGGACGGTCACGATCGAGGGGGCCGCTGCATCGGAGCACATCCGCACTGGCATCAGGCTTGGTCGCATCGTCGAGAAGACGCTGCATGCCCTACCCGCAGACTCGCGCTGCCTCATCCGCTCGCTGGTGCTGACATCGCTGCTCGCTCGGCGAGGGATCGTCTCGACGTTCGTGATTGGCGGGACGTCGGAGCCGGAGTTCGAGGGTCACGCATGGGTCGAGTGCGCAGGGGTACAGCTGCTCCCTGCGGGCGAGGCTGCAAACGGTCGGCTCGTCGAGCTGTGACATGACCTCAGCTCATGACGTGCTCGTTGGTGTTTTCGACCCCGGTAGGGGGTTCGACGAGGCAGGCGCTCGCGCGTTCTCTGGCGCGACGTTCGGATCCGATCACCCGGACGTCATTTTCGGCGGTCCACTCGCGGCGGCGCGAACACGGAGAGGTGGCGCCGGTCGACGACGAACCACGAAGACGCTGTGCCTGCTCGCGGGCCGGGTCTACAACTCGGACGAGATCGCGGTTGCGGCAGGCCTCGATCCGGAGGAGGATCCCGAGACGGTGCTTGCCGCCGCATACGACCGGCACGGCGATGGAGTCCTCGAAGGCATGTGCGGCTCGTTCGTCGTCGTGTTCTGGGACCCGCACCGGCAGAGGGGGGTCATTGCCCAGGATCAGCTTGGCACCCGATCTCTCTACTACCACGAGGACGGTTCGCGTCTCCGCTTCGCGTCAGACATCGGGGTGCTCGTTCGCACGCTTCCGAGACGGCCCGCGCCGAACGCCACGGCCGTGGCACGCCTGCTCTCGAATGCTCGGGGGCCGATCGAACTGACACCGTACGAGGGGGTCTGGCGTGCGGGAGCGGGACATCTCATCCAGATCGCAGAAGGCCGCTGGCGTCGCGAGCGCTATTGGAGGCCGCAGTACCGCCCGCCGGCTATGCGCTCCAGAGCCGAGCTCTCTGAGGAGCTGTGGATTGCTGTCAGCGGTGCGGTGCGAGCCCGGTTGGATGCCGGTGGAACCTCCGGGATCATCATGAGCGGAGGGCTCGACTCCGCGCTCGTTGCCGCGGCCGCTGCACCGGAGCGGCCGCGGCAGACGTTGCCGCGTACCTATTCCGCCGTCTTTCCGGGTCAGCCGTGGGTCGACGAGTCGCCCAGAATCCGCCTTCTCGCGGACTCGCTCGATCTCCCGGGCGTCGAGATCGAGGTTCACCGCCAGGGGGCTCTTGCGGCAAGTCTTGAGTACCTGCGGCAGTGGGATGTGCCGCTGTCGGGACCGGGATTGATGCTCGAGCGACCGCTCGTGCGCCGGGCGGCGGAGGACGGAGTCACGGCTCTCCTTGACGGCCAAGGAGGTAATGAGCTCTTCGACTTCTCGCCGTACCTCGCATCAGATCGGCTACGGCATGGTCGGCTCGTCTCGAGCGTCGGTCTCGTACGGTCATTCCCACTCGGGTCCGCAAACCCACGGTGGCGGCACAGCATGAAGCTCTGGCGACGGTTCGCTCTCAAGGGAGCGCTGCCGTACGGCGTTCAGCGCCGGGTTCGCGTACGGCGGGGGCCTGATCGATACGTGCCCGACTACCTCAGCGCCGAGAGTGCTCGTCGGTACTTCGACGCCGAGGATCCGCTGGCCTGGAAGCGCAACGCACAGGGACCGCTGTGGTGGGCGTGGCTGGTTCACCTCACCACGCGTGGGTGGGAGGAGGCCGGGTTAGCCGAATACCTCCGTCACCGAGCCGCGATGGGAGGGATCGAGGCGCGACCGCCACTGATGGACACTCGCCTGGTCGAGGCTGCACTCTCCATTCCCCCGGAGATGAACTTCGATCGCGTGTTCGATCGGCCCCTCATCCGTAATGGCCTGGAGGGACGAGTCCCGGACGAGGTCCGGTTGTGGCATCAGAAGAGCAACCTCGGGCCTCTCTACTACGACGCGATCCTGGCGGATCTGGAAGGCATCCGCAGTGTTCTCGGCCCTGGAGCCGAGACGCGCCAGTTCGTCCGACAAGACGTCGTCGATGACCTTCTCGCTAATCCGCCGGCACCGCGTGGCCGCGGCTACCTCCAGTGGATGGGGGTGGTGTGGTGTCTCGTCGTGGTGGAGTGCTGGCTGCGGCAGCAGAGCGACCCGCAGTTCGCCGAGCGGGCGCTCGATGAAGGACTCTTCCGGGAGCCGTCTTCCCGGCTCGAAAGGACACGTTCGACGTCGCGGACAGGCGGGTGATGTGCGTGGCAACCCAGCTTTATTCGTACTTGACTGCGACCCGCTGCTGGGCCTAGCCTGTCGGGGAAGCTACGAGGTTGGATCCAGAGAGAGGAACGTAATGGAGTTCACGGAAGAGCCGCAGAAGCGCCCGAAGTACACGAAGCCCGAGATCAAAGATCTCGGTGACCTGCGCGAGTTGACTGCGCAGCTGGCGAACCAGTTGTTTACGGATGTCCCGATCGGGTCGCCCGTACAGACCAGCAATACCCCGTAAGCGCAGTCCGGGTAACGCTGGAACGCGCCCCGCGCCCGGGCTCGTCGCGTCTCGGGCAGAATCAGGTGTGTGACTCAGGGCGGTTCTGAGGACAGCAGGATGCGAATTGCGGCCGCGTTCAACCTCGCGGTTGACTCGACGACCGCCGAGGTCGTCGGCGCACTTCGGGATGTTGACTGCCCGTACATCGTGTTGAAGGGGCCGACGCTCGCCGACTGGCTTTACGGGCCTGGCTCGGAGCGCTACTCGGTTGATGTCGACCTGCTCGTTGATCCTGCCACGATCGCAACGGTCGGGGAGGTTCTCACTGGACTGGGGTACACGTCGGTCGTACCCGAGGGGCGTCAACACGATCGCCCGCTCTACGCGAGCGTTTGGCACCGCGGCGCCGGCAGCCCGAATGTCGACCTCCACACGGCTATCGCAGGCATCCGCCTGCCACGACAGGGGGCCTGGAGCGTGCTGGCGCGGCGAACCGAGGCGATCGAGGTAGGGCGCTCGAGTATGGAGGTGCTCGACCCGGGCGCCCAGGCACTGCACCTGGCGCTTCACGCCGCCAAGCACGGAGTCCGACACGAGCGGCCTCTTCGTGACCTCGAGCGAGCCATAGAGGTTCTCGGGTTCGAGGTGTGGGTGAATGCTGCAGCGCTGGCTCAGGAGCTCGATGCCGTCCCGGCATTCGCGACCGGCCTCTCGCTCGTTCCGGTTGGTGCGTCGCTGCTTGCGCAGCTTGGAGTGGCGAGCGCTGCCACCGTCGATTCGGCGCTACGGGCGCAGACTCCACCCGCGCTCTCGCTCGGTGTGGCCCACCTCGCCGGTCTTCCGACGTTACGGGCAAAAGCAGCGTTCGTCGGCGGGCGGGTCTTCCCACCTCCCGCCTTCATGCGTCGCTGGCACTCGCTTGCCCGGAGAGGCCGTCTGGGTCTTGCCGCGGCCTATGTCTACCGGCCGGTGTGGTTCGCACTCAAGCTTGGTCCCGCTGTGGCAGCGTGGCGGCGGGCCAAAAGAGCCAGCAAAGCCTCTCCGGGGCCTTGAACCGGCCCAGGCCAGTCCAGACTTCAGTCTGCACTGAGGGGTGTGCGCAACGGTTGCGTGCTGACGGGGCGCTGTCGCCCGGTCCTACTGTGCAGACTGAAGTCTGGACTGGCGCAGGGCTAGGGGGGCGCTTCCAGACCGCAGAGACTTGCCGCGCGCCCGGTCCTACAGTGCAGACTGAAGTCTGGAC
>JANNQQ010000232.1:0-12819 GCA_031400835.1 Actinomycetes bacterium
CTTGACCTCAGGATGGATGCGGGCCTCGAAGATCCTATTGCCGGAGAGGACGGCGCAGGCGACGAGGTCGGCTCTCGCGACCGCCTCGGAGACCTCTACGGGCAATGGGCCTGAGTTGCCGATACACGTCGTGCAGCCGTAGCCGACTGTGAAGAAGCCGAGCGCTTCGAGATACGGCGTAAGTCCCGACTTCTCGTAGTACTCGGTGACGACGCGGGAACCGGGCGCGAGGCTTGTCTTCACCCACGGCTTGCGCGTGAGACCACGCTCGACGGCCTTCTTCGCGAGCAGACCGGCGCCGATCATCACGGCCGGGTTAGACGTGTTCGTGCAGGAGGTGATTGCGGCGATCACGATGACACCATGGTCGATCTCGACGGTCTCGCCGTCGAGCGTCAGCTCGACCGCCGTCCGTTCGACGGTTGCGGTCAGTGCGGCCGCATCGCTCCCGTCCATCGATTCCTCGCCCGCTTCGTCGACGTGGCCATTCCCTTCCGTGATCCCGAACGACGGCAACGCGGCCGAAAAGGCGTTACGCGCCTCACGAAGCGGAATCCGGTCCTGCGGGCGGCGCGGGCCGGCGATCGAGGGCTCGACAGTGGCGAGGTCGAGCTCGACGACCTGGGAGTACGTGGACTGCTCATCCGGGTTGTGCCAGAGCCCTGTTTCCTTGCAGTAGGCCTCGACAAGAGCGACCTTCTCGTCGCTGCGGCCCGTCAGACGCAGGTAACGGATTGTCTCGTCGTCCACCGGAAAGAAGCCACAGGTGGCGCCATACTCCGGGGACATGTTCCCGAGCGTTGCCCGGTCGGCGAGCGTCAGCCCGGCGAGCCCGTGACCGAAGTACTCGACGAACTTTCCGACGACGCCGGTCTGGCGCAGGATCTGGGTGACCGTGAGCACGAGATCGGTCGCCGTTGCGCCGTCGGGGAGCGCGCCGTGGAGGCGGAAGCCGACGACCTGCGGCACGAGCATCGAGATCGCCTCACCGAGCATCGCAGCCTCTGCTTCGATCCCGCCGACACCCCAGCCGAGCACGCCGAGGCCGTTGATCATCGTCGTGTGGGAGTCGGTCCCGACGACCGTGTCGGGGAACGCCTGCCCGTCGCGCTCCTCAACGACCCGCGCGAGGAACTCGAGGTTCACCTGGTGACAGATCCCGGTGTTCGGCGGAACCGCCTTGAAGTTCGCAAACGCGTCTTGACCCCAGCGGAGAAAGGCGTATCGCTCGCGGTTGCGGCTGAACTCTAGGGCGGAATTCCGCTCGATCGAGAACCGTGTCGCGAAGTCGTCGACCTGCACCGAGTGGTCGATCACGAGCTCGACGGGGATCAGTGGATTGATCTTCTGCGGGTCGCCGCCGAGATCGGCCATCGCCGCTCGCATCGCGGCCAGGTCGACCACTGCGGGGACGCCCGTGAAGTCCTGCAGGAGGACGCGGGCAGGGTTGTAGCTGATTTCGCGTGACGGCTCCGCGGCGGCGTCCCAGCTGGCGACCGCCTCTACATCACGCGCCGTAACGGTGAGACCGTCCTCGCGTCGCAGCACGTTCTCGAGCAGGATCCGTAGGGTGTAGGGGAGCCTGGCGACGTCGTAGTCGGCCTGAAGTGCCTCGCCGCGGAAGATCTCGAAGTCACGGCCACCGACCGAGAGCGTGGAGCGCGCGCCGAAAGAGTCGGGGTGGGCCATGACGTGATTGTAGAGGTGTCCGACTTCTTCGCCTCTGCAGGCGGGAAGTGCCCGAGCGCTCGGTTGAGCGTCTTCGCGACTACGTTTGGGGTGCGAGGGTGGGATCCCGGCTGACGGTCAGGACGACGTTTCCGGTCTTCTCGCCCGTCTCGACGTATCGGGTTGCCTCGACCACGTCCTCCAGCGGATATGTCCGATCGATGACAGGCCGATACTTCCCTGCCTCGATCAGTTCCTTCACGAAGAGGACGTCCTCCTTCGAGTACTTGGGGATCGGGAGCCTCACCCTCTTGTCCCCGATCCATCGGCTCGACAGGGCCAGAATCGGGACGTGGTACATGAACCCGAGATCGGTCTCGATGTAGGTTCCGCCGTGCTTCAACGACTGCTTGCACCGACTGAACGAGTGCTTGCCAACCGCATCGAAGATGACGTCATAGGTCTTGCCGTTGGTGGTGAAGTCATCCTGCAGGTAGTCGACGACGTCGTCGGCACCGAGCGACCGCATGAGCTCGATGTTCTTCGTGTTACCGACAGCAGTGACGTGGCCGCCGAAGGACTTCGCGATCTGCACGGCCGCGGTTCCGATCGCCCCGGTGGCGCCGTAGACGAGGATGCTCCGCCCGTTTCGAAGGTCTTCCTTCCTCAGGCACGCCCGAGCGATGCTCGCTCCGTCGCAGACGGCCGCGGCCTCTTCAAAGGTCAGGCCGACCGGCTTGTGTGCCAGCGCATCACCCTCGGGGACGCAAACGTATTCCGCGTTTGCGCCTCCTCTGAAGCCAAATACCTCATCGCCGACCTCGAAACCCGTGACGGCCGCACCGATCGCATGTATCACCCCGGAGAATTCCGTACCGGGAATTCTTCTTCTCGGTCCGAGGAGACCGGTGAAGATCCGACTAAAGAACGGGTCGTTTGCGCGAAAGCCGCAGTCGGACCGGGTCACCGTCGTTGCACGAACCTCGACGAGCACCTCGTCGTCCTTCGGAACGGGCCGGTCGACCTCGTCGATTCGGAGGACGTCCGGAGGCCCGTATCTGTCGTGGACAACTGCTCTCATGCGTCTGCTTCTCTCGTCGTTTTCAGCGGTTGCTGGGGAGCTGCGGTGCAATCGTACGGCTCGTCGTAGCGCGGACGTGCGAAGGACCTCAGGAGGCGCCCCGCAACTTGTCGACTCCTCGCTCGGTCAGGCTTGCACGTTCAGGGTCGAAGTGGCGCGCGATAGCGGCACCGTACGGGCGCGAGACCCGGCGTGCGTACGCCCCAAAGCCCTCGTCGCGGAGTGGTGCGAGATCTTGCGTGTACGGGTCGAGAAGGTGTTGCCTACCGACGTGACGTGCCGAGTTGAAGAACGCGAACCCCACCCCGAGGGACACGTCAAACATGCTCGTTCCCTCGTGCGCCGCTGCCTGGCGGATTGCCTGGTAGACGCGAGCGAGCTCCTCCTGGGAGGGCAGCGACGACGCATCGTGGCGCATGTCGGTGAGCGACCGGCGGAGCGCTTGCGTCTCGAGCGGGGGAATGTCGATGAGCCGCGCGGATGTCCCTGAGACGCCCTCGAGCACACCGAGGAGATCATCGATCGACTCAAGCTCCGTGCCCTCTTTCAGCACGCCTTCGCGGACGAACTCTCCCACGAGCGTGTCGAGGTACGTGCGCGAGCCGCGCGAAACGTCTGCCGCCGCCGCAAGGATCCAGAGGGGCGAGAATCCGAATGCGGCGATCGAGCCGAGCTCGAAGGCGTTACCCGCGCTCTTGCGGATGAGGAGCTTCTTCGGGTCGGGCTCATACTCGTCCTCGGCCGACTCTGCCCGTTCGACGCCTCCAACAAGCTCGATCGTCACGCGCAGCAGGTTCCGCGCGGTTGCTTCGTAGAGGCGCGAACGGCGTACAACGCGTGGAAGAGCAAGCTCGAACGACTCGTGCACCGTTCCGCCAAGAGCTGCCGCGAGCGCACGGAACGCGCGTTCTGGCAAAGACACGAGATAGCTGAGTGGCTTCATTGGGACGATTGTGGCGGACAATCGAAGGCGGTACCAAGGTCGCGCCTTCGCAGAGGCTGTGGACTGCCCGACACACTCTCGGCACGCGACCTTGCGGGAGCGGAACGTGTGGGCGCGTCAGCCTCGCGAGGATGGTTGCGCACGACGAAAGACCGGTGTCTGACACCGGTTTTCCACAGTCGACGCGTCCGTTTCGGACGGTAGCCGAGTCCGAGGGAAGGTCGTCCGCCGTCCGAGCGTTACCATCTACGGCATGCCAACCGATGTGATCCGTTCGCTCCTTGAGGGCGCGTTCCCTTCTTCGACGATTGAGATCGTCGATCGCACGGGCGGCGGCGATCACTTTCATGTCGCGGTGACGAGCATGGCGTTCGATGGGCTTCCGCTCATCGAACAGCACCGACTCGTCAACCGGGCCCTGGCAGGACCGATCGGCGATGGAACAATCCACGAGCTCCGCATCACGACGAAGGGAACCTCATGACGCTGCGCGACCAGATCCAGACCGTGATCGATACCGAGCCGGTCGCCATCTTCATCAAGGGAACGCCCGAGCGCCCTGCCTGCGGGAACTCGCAGCGCGCGCTCCAGGCTCTCTGGAACGCGGGCGCCCCGATTACCGCCGTCGACATCCTTCCTGACCCTCAGATCCGCACGGAACTCATGGCGCTCTCCGATTGGCCGACTATTCCGCAGGTGTTTGTCAAGGGTGAGCTCATCGGCGGCGCCGACATCACCGAAGAGCTCTTCGCCTCGGGTGAGCTTGCGACCAAGCTCGACGCTGCACTCGGAACCGAGCGAGAGCAGGTCGTCAAGCTCGTCGCATTGCACGCCGACAGCTGACATCGGCCGAACCAGGCGGTACGGTTGCATCGCCGTTCGTTTCGCCTGGTGGAAGGAATCTGTGGTGGCCGAGTCAGACCAGACAATCGCCGTCATGGTCGTCGATGACGACGCGATTGTGCGCGACTGGGTACGGCAGGCGCTCGGTGGCACCGAGCTCCGTATCGCCGGCGAGGCTGGGACTGCAGGCGAAGCGCTTGAGATGTTGCGACGTCGTCACGCAGATGTGCTTCTCACCGATCACTGGCTGGCCGACGACCAGCTCGGAACCGAGCTCGTCCGCGCGTTTCGCCGCGAAGGAATGAAACTCCCGGTTGTCCTCATGACCGCGCACCCGGAGCGAGGGTTGAACGAAGCCGCGCGTGAGGCTGGAATCCAGGCCAGCATCGTGAAGTCGTCCGACCCGGGAGGTCTCGTTGCCGCGTTGCGCTCGGTTGTCGAGGGCGGCGGGTTCTTCGATCCTCAGCACCCGAAGCGCAAGGAGGGTGAGGCTCCGCTTGCCCCACGTGAGCGGGACGTCATTCGGCTTGTCGCCGAGGGCAAGACGAATCGCCAGGTCGCAGCGGAGCTCGGCATTGGCGAGGAGACCGTAAAGACGCTTCTCGAGCGCGCGTACACGAAGCTCGGGGCGAACCGTCGCGCCGACGCCGTGCTCGAAGCCCGGCGGCGTGGCGTCGTATGACCGATCGCCTCCTCGAGGCGCACACAGTCGAACTGCGGGTACGGGTGAGCGCCCTCCTTTCAGGGCTCGTGCAAGAGGAGGGTGATGCAGCCGGGATAGCTGCCGCGCACCGTTTGCGTGGGTCTGCCCTTGTGCTTGGACTTGACGGGCTTGCCGTTGCAGCTGCCGCGTACGAGGCTGCTCTGGGCGAGCCACGGGATGTTGACGGTGCCCGACGGGCGGCCGAGCTTGCGTCCCGCGAGCTCGATCGTGCGCTGGAGCCGGACGCTCTGCGGCCGCTGCGTCACGATCTTCGGAACGACTTGAATGTGGTGCTCATGGGGTCGAAGCTGCTTGAGGCAGACCTTGAGAGCGGCGCCCAACGGGAGCTCGCGGAGGGCATCGCCTTGGCCGCCGAGCGGATGGCGAGCCGGCTCGTGGATCTCAAGAGGCCCGAGCGTGTCGAGGCGCCGCGGATCGCTCTTGCAGGGAGCGCCGAGGCACTCTCGGTGCTTGTGGTGGAGGATGATCCTCTCGTCGCCGGAGTGGTTGCCCGGATGCTCGACGTCGCCGGCGCCAAGGTCGACGCTGTCGCCGGGCTCGCTGAGGCGCGGGCTGCACTCGCGACGTGGGAGTACGACGCCGCGGTCGTCGACCTGCGACTCGTGGACGGAAGCGGCGCAGAGCTCGTTCCCGAGCTGCGCGAACGCGGGATCCGGGCGGTCGTCCTCACGGGAGACAGCCCGAGCGCCGTGGCAGGGGCGCACCAGGTGCTCACGAAACCGGTCGACGCCGCGGTGCTTGTAGCCGCCGTCACGGGCGCCCAACCCGGTTGACCGAGTCCTCCATTCGGGGGACGGACAGCGTCAGCGGATCTCATCAATGTGAGGTACGTGACCGCCCCCACCCGCCGTGCGAACGGACGGCCGCTGGCTGCCGTCGTTGAGAACGACCCTCTGATTCGCCGCATGGTGGTGACGACGCTTGAGCGGGGCGGCTACGACTGCGTCGGAGTCGGTGACGTGAGCGATGCGATCAACGCGCTTTGGGCCGATCCGGTCGATGTCGCGATTGTGGATCTTGGACTTCCAGGCCTATCGGGTCTCGTTCTCATTGATCACATGACGGCGATCTTTCCTGACACCGCGGTAGTTGTCCTGACCGGTGACAGCGCTCGCGGCACCGCCGCCGATGCGCAGGAGCGCGGAGCCGACGTCTACCTCCTCAAGCCGGTGACGCCCGATCAGCTTGTCCTGTCGGTTGACGCTGCGATCAGGAGCCGCAGTGGGGCGGTCACTGCTGTGCTCACGGGTGGTGCCGAGGAGACTGTCACCCGGCTCCTGCGCGTCGCCGATGCGCGCGATCGGGAGACGGGGCATCACAGCGATCGGACTGGACGAATTGTCGCCGCGCTTGCCGAGGAGCTCGGGTTCGACGAAGCCGCCGTGCAGCAGCTCCGGCGAGCTGCTCTCCTCCACGACATCGGCAAGGTGGCGGTGCCAGACGAGATTCTCCACAAGCCAGGCCCGCTCACCGAGGATGAACGGGCGCAGATGCGTCGCCACGTTCGCGTGGGCTGGCAGGTTCTCTCGGGCTCAGATGACCCAACCCTTCAGCTCGCCGCAGAGATCGCGCTTGCCCACCACGAGCGCTGGGATGGCCGAGGGTATCCCCTAGGCCTCGTTGGGGAGGCGATACCTGTCAAGGCGCGGATCACAGCTGTCGCCGATGTGTTCGAGGCGCTCACGAGCGACCGTCCCTATCGTGGTGCGCTCTCGGTCGAGGTTGCGCGCGCGGTCATCGTCGAGGGTCGAGGTACGCACTTCGACCCGCGCATCGTTGACGCGTTTGTTGCATCCGCGACGATCGGACAGATCATCGGTCGTGACGCGGCGCAACCTGGTGCGTCCGATCCGCACGCGCTCGCCCGTACAGAAGAGCACGCTACGCCGACCGTCTCACCGACGCGCTTTCGTTCGGGACGGAAGTCCCTCCGCGGGAAGGATCGTCTTCAAGCCGTCCCATCGCAGCACGCGGAGACGACGTCTACCTCCGAATAGGTCCCTACAACCTCTCGATCAGCGTCGCAGTCCCCAGCCCGCCGCCGCAACACATGGTGACGAGGCCTCGCTCGCCATCGCTGCGTTCGAGCTCGTGGAGCAGCGTCGTGAGGAGGCGTGCGCCGGACGCACCGAGCGGATGACCGAGTGCAATCGCCCCACCGTTGACGTTGACCCGGTCGAGGTCGGCGTCGAGCTCACGCGCCCACGCTGCGACGACCGATGCGAACGCCTCGTTGACCTCGATCAGGTCGAGATCTGCAAGCACCATGCCGTTCCGCTTGAGAATTGCGTGGGTTGCAGGAATGGGGCCGGTGAGCATCACGACGGGGTCGACGCCGACAGTGGTCTGATCGACGATGCGCGCCCGTGGTCTGAGCCCGAGATCATCGGCCTTCTCGCGCGCCATGAGCAGCAGCGCAGCGGAGCCGTCTGAGATCTGCGACGAGTTTCCTGCGGTGAGGGTGCCGTGCTCCTTGAACGCAGGTGCCAGAGCAGCGAGTCCTTCGGCGGACGTGGTGGGTCTGACCCCCTGGTCGGTGGTAACCGGGGTGCCAGCGACCGTGAACGGCAGCAACTCACGCGCGAAGCGCCCGGAGGCTGTCGCCGCAGCTGCGCGTTGCTGCGAACGGAGTGCGATCTCATCGCAATCGTCCCTCGTGATCCCCCACCGTTCGGAGATAAGCTCGGCACTCAGTCCCTGATGGACAAGGGCATAGCGCTCGCGAAGAGCCGGAGGAAACGGAGTCCCCAGCGTCTCGGAGATTGTCGTCGAGGCGGAGATCGGGATCCGTCCCATGTGCTCGACTCCTGCGCCGATCACCACATCGTGCACGCCCGCTGCGATCAGGGTCGCGGCAAAGTTCACGGCCTGCTGCGACGAGCCACACTGGCGGTCGATTGTCGTAGCGGGCGTCTCGACCGGAAGTCCCGCCTGTAGCCACGCATTCCGGCCGACGTTGAGCGACTGCTCGCCATACGTACTCACACAACCCACGACAAGATCCTCGACGAGCGACGGGTCGATCTGAGCGCGCTCGATGACCCCGACGAGCGAGGCGCCGAGAAGGTCATTGGGATGAACGCTTCGATAGACGCCCTTTTCCGGGTGCCCGCGACCGATTGGAGTGCGGACTGCTTCGACGATGACGACCTCTCGACCTTGCATGGCGCTCCTTTTGCGACTCGATGAGTGGGACGAATGGTGTCACGCTCGGATCCGAACGTGTTCTTAACCCCACCTAACCCAGCGTTCATGGCCAGCGGGGTAGAACAGTCCTGTGACCGACGCCGAGCATCCTCCCTCCTCGATGCCTGAAACCGACGAACGCGTCGCCACGGTTCGATCTGACGGATCGACCCTCCTCCGGTTTGCTGCGCTCGCCGCCGCGTCTCTCCTCGGCGGCGGCGTGGCACTCGGAGCTGCAGCAATGCTCGGAGGTCTCGATGACGGTCAGCTCACTACTGTGGTCGAGACCGCACCCGTTCCGGTCTCGACCTCCTCGACGCCAACAGAGGGACTTAGCGTCGCCGAGATCTACCGGCGCGCCGGGCGCGGGGTCGTCCAGGTAACGACGCGCGGCTCTGATGGCGGTGGCCTCGGGTCGGGGTTCGTGGTCGACGGAGATGGGCACATCGTCACCAACTACCACGTGATTGATGGAGCCGAGACGATTGAGGTGAGCTTCTCGAATCGCGACACGCTCGCAGCGACGCTCGTCGGCTCCGATCCGTCGAGCGACATCGCGGTGCTCGAGGTTGACGCTGGCGCGGCTGCGCTCACGCCGCTCACTCTCGCCGACTCGGCCAAGGTGCAGGTCGGCGATCCGGTCGTCGCAATCGGGAATCCCTTCGGACTTGAGCGCACCGTTACCTCCGGCATCGTCAGCGCTCTTCAACGCGCCGTCACCGCACCGAACGGCTTTCCGATCGATCAGGTGATTCAAACCGACGCAGCCATCAACCAGGGCAACTCCGGCGGGCCGCTGATCGACGCGCATGGTCAGGTCATCGGGGTGAACTCGCAGATTGAGACGGGTGGTTCCTCGAGTGGCAACGTCGGGATCGGATTCGCAGTCCCTGCGAACACGGTCAAGACCGTAGTGAGGCAACTCATCGAGAACGGGTCGGTCGAGCACGCGTACGTGGGTGTGACCCTCCAGGAGATCGACTCGTCACTTGCCGAGACGCTCGGGCTCGACATCGAATCCGGCCTGCTTGTCCAGACGGTGCAGCCAGGGAGTCCAGCTGAGCGCGCCGGTCTCCGCGGTGGCGATGGCGAAACGGTCATCGATGGGATTACGGTCGCAAAGGGTGGCGACATTCTCGTCTCAATTGACAGCGTCCCCGTCGCCGTGATGGGTGATCTCCGGGCCCAGCTCGACAAGCGTGCCCCCGGCGATCGGGTTCGGTTCGGCGTGCTCCGCAATGGCGAGCGCGTCACGGTGACCGTGACGCTCGGATCGCAGCCCAGCGCCGCGTCATAGCGCCGGTCGAAAAATCCCTCCCCTGCGGCGGGAAACTGCGACTACCCTGCCGGGATGCAAGAGGGGCCCGTGCAGATCGGGGCGATCTGGAGCGAGGAGGAGTGGCTCGCCGAGGACGACCTCTGGGAGGACGACGGTGGGAGTGATCACACCGGTTGGTGGTGTGTGCGCACTGATCCGTTCCCATGCCCCGGCCCCGACTGTTCGTTCGTTGCGGAGTACATGACCGCCGCCCATCTCGTGCTCGTGTGGCAGGAGCGCGACGATCCGAACCTCCTATGGCATGCCCAGCGCGCCAAGGAAGTCGGGCGCAATCCGCGCATCGTCGAGTACTCGACGTCATTTGGTGCCAGTGCGTCGTACTACGCCTGGGAGGCCGCGGGTAGGCCGGTGCACGGGATCAAGGGCAAGACCCCCGCGTCGCATTGAGCTTCGCCTTCGGCGCACACGCGGCCTGGTTTGGCCGAGCTCAACCGAGGGCAGCGGTCACATCCCAGACGAGACTCCCGCCCTCCGTGCCGCGCGCTTCGCTCGGCAACGACAACGGCGTTGAGGGATTGGGCGCGTAGGATCGTACGAATGGTTCGCGACGTCGACGTGGTCGTCATCGGAGCTGGCATCGTCGGCTCCGCTACCGCCCGCGTGCTTGCGCAGGCCGGCCGTGGCGTCCTGCTGATCGACCAGTTCCTAGCGGGCCACACCCGAGGGGCAAGCCACGGCGCCTCGCGCATCTTCCGCCTCAACTACGCCGACGAACGCTACGTTCGCATGGCCCAGGGAGCTCTCGAAGGCTGGCGCGAGCTCGAGGCCGAATGCGGTGAGCGCCTGATCGTCCCGACGGGCTGCCTCGATGTTGGCACGCGTGCGTTGGAGACGGCACGGGCGCTCTCGGCGTGTGGCGTACCGTTCGACGAGCTCAGCGCTGACGAGGTAACCCGCCGCTGGCCGATCGCCATGGGCCCGGACGAACCGGCACTGTTCCAGCCCGACGGTGGAATCTCCCTCGCCGACCGTGCGCTAGGCGCATTCCAGGAAAGCGCTCGTGAGGCGGGGGCGGAGTTCATGACGGGCGAGCCTGTGCGAGCGCTGTCGCCCGAGCGCTTCTCTGTCCGTGTCGAGCTGGGCGCGCGGACAGTGACCGCTCGAGCCGTGGTTGTCGCCGCGGGTGCGTGGGCTCCCGAGCTTCTGGGCACCGCCGGGATCGACCTTCCTGTCGTTCCCACTCGTGAGACGATCGTCTACCTCGAGCTCGACGGAGCAATCGACCTGCCGCCGCTTATCGACTACACCCGACTACCCGACCGGGGTACCGCCGGGCTCGCCCGGGCCGGCCAGGCAGGATTCGCACTCGCGGCTCCCGGAGTTGGGCTCAAGGCGGGCCTGCATCACGCTGGGCCTGTGACCGATCCCTCGGACGATCCCGAACCCGACGAGAACATCGCTCGTTGGGTCACCGAGTGGGCTCGAGGACGCTACCCAGGAGCAGGCGAGGTATGTGCCATGGAAACCTGCCTCTACACGAACACGGCGGACGAGAGCTTCATCCTCGAGCGACGTGGCCGGATCGTCGTTGGATCGGCATGCTCGGGTCACGGGTTCAAGTTCGCGCCGCAGGTCGGCCGAACGCTGGCCGCGCTCGCGCGAGACGCTGCGGGGTTCTAACAGTCGGTCACGCCTGCGTGGAGCTGTTGCGGGAAACCCGCAGCACCGCTCACGCTTAGCTCGGATGCACGAACCCGCCGCGACCTCCACGATCAATACATGGGTGTCATGGTCGTCGCAACCGACGGCTCTCCCGGAGCCGACGTGGCCTTCGAGCAGGCGCTCGAACTGGCGTCCGCCACGGGAGACTCGCTCGCCGTTCTCACCGTCTGGCAGGCACTGCAGGGTGACTTCGGGCTTCCGTATCCACCGGGCGTTGCCCTCTCTGAGCTCCTTCGAGCTGAGCGAGAGCATGCCGAAGCGACGCTCGCGGGTGCTGAGAAACGTGCGCGGGTCGCCGGAGTAACGATCCAGACCCGTCTCCTCACGGGCGATCCGGCCGAGCAGATCTGTTTCTTCGCAGACGACCTCGAGGCACGACTCATCGCTGTCGGGAGCCGCGGGCACGGCGCCGTGATGCGCTTGCTTGTGGGGAGCGTCTCCGCAGCGGTCATCCAGCGCGCGGGTAGACCTGTGCTGGTGTGTCTCGCACCGCCAACGTGAAGCCAGCGGACGCTTACGCCTCGTCGAGCATCCCGTTTGCAAGGGCATAGCGCACGAGCTCGGCTCTGGTGCCAAGCGCGAGCTTCTGCATGATGTGCGCGCGATGGGTCTCGGCGGTGCGCACCGAGATGAAGAGCTGCTTGGAGATCTCCTGGTTGGTGTGCCCGAGCGCGAGCAGTCGCAATACCTCGCGCTCGCGGTCGGACAGCGGATCGTCTGCGGCACGACGGGCGGCGTCGACCTCCGCCTGAGCGAGCCGCGCACCGAGCGTGGGGTGCACATAACGACCTCCCGCGGCCACCTGGCGAATCGCTTGAACAAGCTCGGTGTCGGCCGCCTCTTTCAGCATGTATCCGCTCGCACCCGCCGCAAACGCCTCTCGGACGTACGTTGGGTCGTCCTGCATGGAAAGGATGAGAACGCGCGCGGTCTTCGCCGCGGTGAGAATCTCCTCGGTGGCCTCGAGTCCGCTGCGGCCCGGCATCACCACATCGAGAAGCACGATGTCCGGCTTCTCCAGCCGAGCCGCGCGCACGGCGTCGTCCGCATTTCCAGCCTCGGCGACAACCTCGATGTCGGGCTCACGCTCGAGCAGGAGGCGTAGGCCCGAACGTACGACCGCGTGGTCGTCGACGATCAGAATGCGAATCATGGACGCGGCTCACCTACGAGTGGCAGGTCGACGACGAGGGTGGTGCCTTCACCGGGCGACGATTCGAGTCGAAAGACGCCATCGAGAAGACTCACCCGTTCACGCATCCCTGAGAGTCCCATCCCCTCCGCAGGTGCCCCAACGTCGAATCCCTGGCCGTCATCCTCGATCACCAGTGAGATGCTCCCTTCCCGCCGCGTCACCACAATGCTGACACGTT
>JANNQQ010000233.1:0-4950 GCA_031400835.1 Actinomycetes bacterium
ATGCTGTCGTCGCCCTCGGTCGCGAACACAACCACGGTGTCGGTCGCGTCACCGAGCTCAATCGCCATCTCGATCTCCGGGATGTTCCCCTCGGCCGTTGCTCCGGGGCCGAATGTCCCGCCGCGCTGGTCGAGGACGATCGTCTCGTTGGATCCCGAGGCGCCGATGATGCGGACGAAGTCCGTATTCGTTGTGGTTGCGCCACCGCACGGTGCTGGCACCAGGCCGAAGCGGAGCTCACCGAGGGATACGACGAGCGTGGCTGCCGAACCGGCCGTCACGGTCGCGGTCACCTGCTTCGTGTTGGAGTCGTAGACGCACGACTCCGCGCTCGCCGTCGCGACCTGAAACCCGCCGAGAGCGCAGAACGCGGCTACGACGATGAGTACGCGACCGCGAAGCGCGGGACGGCCCCAGTGATTAAACATCTCGACTCCCCTTGGTTGTTATCGACGAGGCGCACGTCACTCCCCAGCGCACTCACTGCATACGATATGGATGTCCTCGCGTTCTAGCAACCCCTCTCGCCGAACGGACGTTATCGATCACAATCCGTTCGTGAACGCCACCAGCGAACTGCCGCTCGAGCCGTCCTGGCGTATTCGTCTTGCGGCGAGGGCGTGGCGCTCCATTCGCCTGCTCATAGGCCTCCTTCTCTTTGTCGGAGCCCTTCAACTGCTCAAGACAGCCGCTGTCGGGCTCAGCTTTCTCGAGTCGGGAATGCTCGTCGAGAATGTCGGCACCGCCTTCGGGCTCGGTTGGCTCGGGGCGCTTCTCGTTCTTTCCGGATCACCGGTAGCCGCGACCGCGTTGGCGCTCGTCGCCGGTGGCGAGACGGGTGGCTCGGGTTTCACCGAGATGCAGGGCTTTGCCATGCTCACCGGTTCGCGGCTTGGCGCGGCGTTCGTCGTGCTCGTGACGGCCGTGGTCTGGGCACTCCGCGAGGGCCGAGGTGGCCGTGCCGTCCCGCTCTCGACAGCCGTGCTTGCGCTCACAGGGACGGCGATCGTCTATGTGCCTGCCGCTGCGGTCGGAGCGCTGCTTCTTACCCAGACCCCGATCCAGCACCTGGACGCCCGACTGCCGAGCCGGTTCGTCGACGTGATCGACCTGGTCTACGGGGATCTCGTCGACCGCGCCGAGACATGGCCCGCTGGGGTCACCTTCGTGGTTGCCATCCTTGTCCTACTTGCTGCGTTCAAGCTGATCGACACGGTCCTGCCGCGCTTCGACGAGCAGAGCCTCGGGCCAAAGGTGCTGTGGCTCCAGCGCAAATGGCCGATGTTCGCGCTTGGCTCACTCGTCGCGCTCGTGACTATGTCGGTCTCGGTCGCGCTCACGGTGCTTGTGCCGCTCGTCTCACGGGGCCGCGTGCGGCGCGAGAACATCCTTCCCTACATCTTTGGCGCGAACATCACGACGCTCGGTGACACCATGCTGGCGGCTTTCGCTCTCAACTCGGCAAGTTCTGTCCGAATCGTGCTCGCCGAGGTGCTCGCGACAACGTTGATCAGCGTCGTCCTTCTCACGTTCTTCTACGCGCAGGTGCGCCGATGCCTGTGGTCGGTACAGCGCTGGGTGGTCGATTCGTGGCCCAGGCTGGTGCTCTTCACCCTCACGCTTTTCCTCGTGCCGCTGATTGCGATTGCGCTTTCGGCGACGCTCACCTGAGCCGATCACACCGCTTTGCCTGACGCGCGAGGTGACTCATATCCCTCGATCTGGTGACTAGTCGTCGGCTCCCATTGCGGAACTGGCCAATGCGCGATAACGTCAGGGAATAAGGTGACCGGGGGACGTCACCGGGTTCGGGGGGATCAACAGGGGAGGCAGCCGCTATGGGCGGCACTATATCTTCGAGGGGAATTCTGGTCGCGTCGACGACCGTAGATGCAGGCGCTGAGCGCGTGGTCTCGGGTGGGGTGCTGGGACGCGAAGGCGCAGCGGGTGGCCCGAGCGAGCCGCGTGGAATCGCGCTGCGTGGGCGCCGCGGATGGCTGATGCGTCGGGCTCTCGCGGCTGCCGACTTCGTGGCGCTGACCGTGGCGTTTCTCCTTTCTCTCGTGTGGTTTGCGGGTGAGGGAACCAACAATGACTTCAGCGACAGCGCCGAGATCCTGATCTTCGCGGCGACCTTTCCCATTTGGTGTCTCGTGGCGAATCTCTATGGGCTCTACGATTCGGACGAGGAGCGCGCCGACCACTCGACGGCCGACGATCTCGTCGGAGTCTTTCACCTGATCACGATCGGGACGTTTGCCCTCCTCGTAGGAACGGAGATCGGTGGTGTGGCCGACCCGAGCATCGAGCGGTTCTTCTGGTTCTGGTTGATTGCCATCGTCCTGGTCACCTTCGCCCGGTCGTTCGCCCGCCTTCTCGTCCGCCGCTCGAAGTCGTTCGTCCAGAACACCATGATCATCGGCGCGGGCGAGGTAGGGCAGACTCTCGCGCGCAAGATCTCACAGCATCCCGAGTACGGGTTGAACGTCGTGGGCTTCGTCGACGCTCAGCCGAAGGAGCGTCAGCGAGGGCTCGGAACCCTGCACATCCTCGGTGGGCCGTCCGAGCTCGAGAGCCTTATTGAGGAGTACGCGGTCGAGAGGGTCATCGTCGCGTTTTCGAACGAGCGCGCCGAGGACACGATCGAGCTCGTCCGGTCAATGGACTCGCTGCGGGTACAGGTCGACATTGTCCCGCGGCTTTTTGAGGTCCTGCCGAGTGAGGCGGATGTCCACAACATCGAGGGCGTCCCACTCGTGTCGCTTCCTCCGGGCAAGTTGCCTCGCTCCTCGCTGCTCGTCAAGCGCGTCTTCGACCTTGTATTCGCGTCGGTCGCGCTTCTCGTGCTCTCACCGTTGCTGGCGATTGTCGCCGTCGCGGTCAAGCTCGATTCGAAGGGCCCAATGTTGTTCCGGCAGACGCGGATGGGTGCGGGAGCGCGCGAGTTCCGGATCTTCAAGTTCCGCACGATGTACGCGAACGCGGACGAGGTGAAGCACGAGCTGGTGCACCTCAGCAAGCACGCCGATGGGGACGATCGAATGTTCAAGATTCCCAACGATCCGCGTGTGACTCGGGTCGGCGCGTTCGTCCGCCGGTACTCGATCGACGAGTTGCCTCAGCTGATCAACGTCATTCGCGGAGAGATGAGCATCGTCGGGCCACGTCCTCTGATTCTCGACGAGGATCAGTTCGTCGTGGACTGGCGTCGCCGTCGCCTGTATCTGAAGCCGGGAATCACCGGGCTCTGGCAGGTGCTCGGACGCGACGCGATCCCGTTCGATGAGATGGTGAAGCTCGACTACCTCTACGTCACCAACTGGTCGGTCTTCCAGGATCTCAAGCTCATCCTGCGCACGATCCCGGTGCTCTTTCGCGCGCACGCTAGCTGAGCGCGCTCACACTGCCGGAGCCCGCGTTGTCCCTCTCGCCTGCAATCAGCGTCGTGATTCCCGCGTTCAACGCGGAACGCACGCTTGGGGCCGTCCTCCTCGCGCTCCAGGGCCAGGATGACCCTGCCGATGAGGTCATCGTGGTAGACGACGGCTCTCAGGATCGGTCAGCCTTCCTCGCTCGTTCTCACGGTGCAACCGTCGTTACCCCGCAACGTGCCGGCGGGTTCGCCGGGGGCGCGCGCAACGCCGGCTGGGACGCAGCCACAGGCGACGTCGTCGTCTTCCTCGACTCCGATGCGATTCCAGGCGCGGGGTGGCTCGACGGGCTCAGGCGCGCGCTGACCGAGTACCCCGGCGCGATCGTCGGGTGTGCGCGAAGGTTCAGCGGGCAATCGCCCTGGGGGTGGGTAGCCCACCTACAGACGGAGACGCCATACCTCGAGAACGGCGACCCCCGCGAGGTCAGGTTCGTCTCGTCGTACTGCATCGCGGTCCCGCGCGACGCGCCATTGAGATGGGATGAGAGCTACGGCGGTGAGGACGGCATCTTCTGTATCGACGCAATCGATGCAGGGATCCCGCTCGTATTCGATCCTCGTTTCCACGCGTTTCACGACCACCAGCGCACCACCTTCGCAGCGCTCCGCAGTCAGCAGCGTCGCCTTGCCTACGGCCTCGCCCGCCTTGGCCCGGTGCAGCGTCAGGGACTGCGCCACCGAGTGCTCTCGCGGCTGCCGCTTCACTACTTCCTGCTCGTTCGACTCATTCCGATCTACCGGCGCCTTGCAGGGCATCCCACGGCGCGGAGCGCATTCATCCGCAACCTGCACCGGATGATCCTGGCCGAGTGGACGCTCGGCCTGAGTGCGCTTCGGTACGTGTGGCGTCGACCTGCCATTCGAGGACAGAGCGGCCATGGATTTCGCTGATCGCCCCGAGAATGACCTTCGGGTTGCTTCTGCGACGGACGTTGGCAGGACATACCCCGAGCCGATGATCGCCCGTGACCGTTCTCCCGTGTCTGCTCCGGCCCGCGCTGGGACGGCGGCACACGAGCGGGTGACTATCGCGCGGACCGCCGATGAGATCGAGCAGCTTCGCTCTGTGTGGGAGCGGTTGCAAGGCGACAGCGTCACGACGGACATTGACTACTTCTCGATCGTCGTGGCGCACGAGGAGCACATGATCCGCCCGCACGTCATTCTCGTCGAGGGGGATGAAGGCCCACCGACTCTCGTCGTCGGCAGGCTCGAGGAGATCAGCCTGCCCTGCAAGGTGGGGTACCGGTCGCTGTACACCCCGCGTCTACGATCGCTGACCGTTGCGTACGGAGGCCTGCTTGGTGATGCAAGCGACGCCAGGATCGAGCGCATCTTCAACCTCCTGCGCGAGACCATCGATCGTGGCGAAGCAGACGTACTCTCGTTCCGACAGGTGCGTCCGGGGTCACCCTTTCATCGGCTCGCGTCTGAGGTGAAGCCTTCGGCCTGCCGCCAGCTCGTGGTTGAGCACACCGGGCGGTCATACGAGCTCGCGCTCCCGGCGACCTACGACG
>JANNQQ010000234.1:0-25302 GCA_031400835.1 Actinomycetes bacterium
CGACGCTCGTCGAGCGACCAGTGCCCGCAGGTGCCGCCGTTCTCAACGCAGCCGGCGAGCTGACGGGGTTCCTCCAGATGTCCGAATGGGGCATGGTCGAGACACCGGTCTACCTGACCTCAACGATGCAGGTGGGCCGGGTATACGACGGTGCGGTAGCAGCTGCAATCGCCGCGGTGCCGTCGGTTGGAGTCGACAACGTCGTCATTCCCGTGGTGGGAGAGTGCGACGATTCATGGCTCAACGATGCGCGCGTCATGCACGTCGAGGCCGAGGATGTCGCCCGCGCTGTTGCGGCGGCGACCACCGGGCCGGTCGAACAGGGCGCAGTCGGCGCCGGAACGGGGATGCTCACCCTCGGCTGGAAGGGCGGGATCGGAACGTCGAGCCGAATCTGCCCCGAGGTCGGTGCGACGCTTGGAGTGCTCGTGCTCTCGAACTTCGGGTCGGAGCGCGATCTCCGGGTCGATGGAGTTCCGATCGGAGAGACGTTGACAGGCGGTTACGACCAACCACCGCCCGCCGGTAGCTGCATCGCGCTGGTCATCACCGATGCACCACTTCGCCCCCTCCAGCTCCAGCGCATCGCACGTCGCTGTGGACTTGGACTCGCGCGCATGGGGTCGATGGCGCATCACGGCTCAGGCGAGATCTTCCTCGCGCTCTCGACAGGCGGCCGCCAGCCGCACGCATCGGAGAACCGAGAGCAGCTCGATGTCGTCCCCGATCGGCTGCTGAATGAGCTCTTCCACGCGACGGTGGAGGCGACCGAGGAGGCGGTGTTGAACGCGATGTGGGCTGCCCCCGACGTCACGGGTCGCAACGGCCGGTTCGCTCCGGGCCTCCCGCACGATGAAGTGTTGGCGCGACTCAAAGCCGCCGGGAGGTATTTCCGCCCAGGCGAAAACACATAAGGCTTGACTCTAGGCAGTCTCGCCTCAGGCGAGAATGCCCTACGCGGCGAACGGTCCCTACAACCTCCCGGACCGCACTATCCCCCACATCAGCCAAAGGCCGAATGCTCCCGAGAGCACGAAACCGACGACCGAGAAGAGGTGGAGGCCCAGAAGGTGCGGACCGTTGTCAGCAAGCACGCCTATCAGCGACGAGCCGATCAAGCCACCGAGTACGACCAATGCCACCGAGACGCGGTTGACCGACGCGTCGAGGTGGTGCGCGAGATCGTCGACACCCGGGTTTGAGATCCGTACCGTCATCTCGCCGTCCGCGAGCTCGTCGAGCACATTGGACAGCTGCTTAGGGATCTTCAACGCCGCTGCGCCGACGTCGCGCGCCTCCCGCTGCGCGTCGAGCGCCAGGCGACGCGGTGACAGCCTCGCCGCAATCAGCCGGCGCGCGTAGGGCCGCGCGACCTCGAAGACATTGAATTCGGGATACAGCTCGATCGTCACCGAGCCGAGGGTGGCGATCGCCTTGTCGAGAATGACAAACCGCGTAGGCAGCTTCAGGTTCATCGAATAGACCAGATCGAACGCTTCGCGAATGAGCTCCAGCGGATCGATCTCAGAGACCCGCGTCCCGTAGTAGCGGTAGTACACCTCGGCGAGGCGCGTGCGGAACTCGGCCTCGCGCTCCTTCGGGTAGCGCACCCCGAGGTCCGCGAGACGGCGTGGAAGCGCGTCGACGTTCTCGGTGGCCGCGTCGACAAACAGCCGCGTGAGCCGTCCCATGTCCTCAGGGGTCAGCCGTCCGGCCAGCCCGAAGTCGATCAGCCCCAGCCTGCCGTCATCCAGGAGGAGAATGTTCGACGGGTGCGGGTCGCCGTGGAAGAACGCGTGCTGGAAGATCATCGTCATCCACGCATCGGTCATCCGGAACGCGAGGTCGCGCCGCTGGTCGTCAGTGAAGGCCGCGAGGTCGAGGTCGCGGATGTGTGTGCCAGCGAGCCGCTCGAGCGTGAGGATTCGGCTCGTGGAATACGACTGCCACACTCGCGGAACCGCAATCCCCGTCTCATCCGCGAAGTTCCTGCGGACGGTCTCGGCATTCAGTGCCTCCCGCCGGTAGTCCAGCTCGCCTCGTATCGAGCGCGCGAACTCGTCGACGAGCTCGTTCGCGTCGATGAACTCCAACTGGCGGACGCGATCGCGAATCAGCTTCGACGCTGACCGCATCAAGCGGAGGTCCGAGTCGATCTGGCGCGGAGCGTTCGGGCGTTGCACCTTGACCACGACGTCTTCTCCATTGGGAAGCGTCGCTCGATGAACCTGACCGATCGACGCGGCCGCCACCGGGTGTTCGTCAAACGAGATGAAGGCACGTTCGATGCTCAGACCTAGCTCTGTCTCGATGACGCGCGCGACCTCGGCGAAGGGCACGGGTGTGACGTCGTCCTGGAGCCTGCGAAGCTCTTCGACGATGTCGGGCGGAACGAGGTCAGGCCGAGTCGAGAGAAGCTGCCCGAACTTCACGAACGTCGGCCCAAGCTCGTCGAGCATCTCGCGAAGGCGGCGACCGCGATCCGCATGGTGGAGATCGCTCTTGCCCTTGCGGCGGTCGCGTGCGTATCCGAACCCATGCCGGGTAGCCACCCGCCCGATCTCAGAAAGTCGAGAGATGCTCCTCTGTGATCCGGGGTCGACGCTCATGGGCCAAGTGTCGCACGGGGCATCCTTTCCTGAGAGAAAGGCTGCCTAGGAGGTTTCGCCTTCTACCAACCGAAGACGATGCTCCAGCTGGGCGACGCGCAACCCAAGCTCGTCGAAGTCTTCACGCCGGACGAGCCCCGCCTTTGCGAGTGCAGACTCGATAACGTCGTCGCGGCGATCGCCAAGGTGTGACATCTCGTTCCGCAGCGTCCCAAGAGTTTCGCGTAGCGCGGCGCGCATCCTGTCGGGCTCGACCCCCACGCGCCGGCCGAGGTCGTCGGCCAACTCGTCAACGGCTTCGAGACCCTCTGTCGCCCACCCGACACCTGCGAGCAACACGTCCGAAAGCGATCGTGGCTTCTCGGCGCTCATCAAGCCGAGTCTACTCCCCCGGTTCCGAATACGTGGGCTGCTGGCTACCGCGGGCGGCCGTGCGGACGGTTCGACCTGCGCTGCTGTCGGCGCGACCTTCCGGCTCCATCAGGCGTGGGTGCCACTGGAGGAGCGGGCTTGACGGGCGCGGGTGCCTCCTCGACGATGGTCGCTGCAGGGGACGCAACAAGCGCGCCGCCGACCGTCTGGTCGGTGTGTGAACCGGCATCGTCGCCGCGACGGATGTACTCAGGCTCGCGTTCCTTGAACATCGCAAGCAGTGGCGCGGCGATGAAGATCGACGAGTACGCGCCCGAACCGATTCCGATCAACAGTGCGAAGGCAAAGTCCTTGAGTGTGTCGCCACCAAACACGAGCAGCGAGATGATCGGGAGCAGAGTGATAAGCGTTGTTGCGAGCGAGCGCGGGATCGTCTCCCAGAGCGAGACGTTGGTAATCGTGCGGAACGAGCTCCGCTTCATCAGCGGAATGTTCTCGCGGATACGGTCGAAGATGATGATCGTGTCGTAGATCGAGTACCCGAGGACGGTCAGCACAGCTGCCACCGTCGCGGTCGTCACCTCGCGGCCCAGCAACGCATAGATGCCAACGGTGATCAGCACGTCGTGGGCGAGCGCAATGATGACCGGGACCGCGAACTTCCAATGGAAGCGCATGGAGATGTACGCGACGATCAGGAGGAGCGAGACGATGATCGCGAAGATCGCGGATCTCGCAATCTGACGGCCGAAGCTCGCCGAGACGTTCTTCACCCCGAAGGATTCGGCCTGAACGCCCTTCTCAAGAGCATTCTGGAACGCAGCGGTCTCCTCCGTTGAGAGCGCATCGGTCTGGATCTGATACTCCGAGTACCGATCGTCCACGCTGGCGCCGCGCCCCTGAATCCTCGCCTTCGCTTGCCCGACCTTCGCGGCCTCGGCCCTGACCTTCTCGATCGCAACCGGCTGCGGAGTCGTAAACGAGAGCTGTGAGCCACCTTCGAAATCGACACCGAGGTTGAGCCCATTCACCCCGAGCGCGCCAAACGAGATGACGAGAATGGCACCCGAGATCGCAAACCACGTATTGCGCTTCCCGATGTAGTCGATCTTGAGCCAGCCGGGTATCCCTCGGCCGGCGGCACCGACGAAGCGTGGGCTGTCGAGCACCTTCATGCCCGCCAGGACCGCAAGGAACGCGCGCGTCGCGAGCACCGCGGTCAGCATCGAAATCGCAGTACCGACAAGAAGCATCAGTGCAAACCCTCGGACGCTCGCCGTTGCAACTGCGAACAGCACCATCGCGGTGATTGCGGTGACGACGTTTGCGTCAACGATGGTTGCAAAGCCTTTGGTGTAGCCGGTTGAGATAGCTGCCTTCACCGAACGCCCAGCGCGCACTTCCTCCTTGATGCGTTCGAAGATGACGACGTTCGCGTCGGCGGCGACACCGAGTGTCAGCACCAGACCGGCGATACCGGGAAGCGTCAACGTGACATTGAAGGCGAGGATCGCGGCGTAGAGAAAGGCCGAATAGACGCCCAGACCGACAACGGCCACGAGACCAAGGAAGCGGTAGACGATGAGTAGGAGCAGCGCGACGGCGAGCAACCCGACGAGCGCTGCACGCTTCGCTTCTCTCAGCGAGTCCTTACCGAGCGTCGCCGAGATGGCGGTCTGGTCGAGCGTACGGAACTCCACCGGCAGCGCACCTGTCTGCAGGACGAGCGCCAGGTCCTTGGCCTCCTGGAGGTTCGCCATTCCGGTGATCTGTGCCCCGTTGCCCTGGATCCCGCCCGGGTTGTCCTCGAAGTCGATCGAGGGAAACGACTTGATCTCGCGGTCGAGAACGATCGCAAAATGCTGCACGTAGTTCCTGTAGTCGCCCTGGCCGCCACCGAGAGTGTTGTACAGAAGCCGGCCGCGCTGAGCCTCACGGCGTGTGATCTCCTCGAACCGGTCGGCGCCCTTGTCAGTGAACGAGAGCAGCACAATTGGCTCGCCGGAGCTGCCCGGTGAGGTATCGAAGTCCTGCCGTGTGCCACCGAGATCGAGGTGCGTGCCGTTCATCTCAGGCACCTCGGGTGGATCGAACCTGATCAGGTACCAGACACGTTGTCCCGGGGATCCACCCGTGCCGGGACACACGACGGCGTCGGCGGCACACGAGAGGATGACGCTTCCGGGGGGCACTGCAAACACCTTGTGACCGGCAGGGACGACGCCGTCGAACTTCCCAAGGACGGCCTCGCGGGTTATCCCGGGCCCGGCGACGAGCTTCTTTCCCTTCTGCTTGAAGAGGAAGAATGTGTCGGGCTCACCTTTTTCGGCGAGCGCCTGCTGACCACCAAGGAGGTCGTAGAGCTTGGCGGTGGCAATCGGCTGGCGGGTCTGGGTGTCAATCGACGGAGCGAGGAGGTTCGCCTCAAGGTCAAACAGCTCAAGCTGCGCCGTCTTGCCGATGATCTGTGCAGCAGCCTCGGGATCCTTGACACCAGGAAGTTGAATCGCGATCTGGTCATCGCCCTGGGTTCGGATCTCCGGCTCGGAGACACCAAGCCGGTCGACGCGGTCGCGCATAATCGAGACCGACCGCTCGAGGTCTTCCTTGGTCAGCTCGCGATCGCGTGGCGGAACGGCCTGAAGGGTGACCTCAAGACCTCCCTGAAGGTCCAGCCCGAGCGTCGGTGTCTTGTAGAAGGGTGAGCCCGGGATGGCGAGAAGCCCCACCCCGATCAGGGCGGCAATGACGAGGGAGACAACAGTGAGGGCAGCGCGCCGGGTCATGTGCGGCCGCTCAGGTTAGCGGCGGCCGACGACGGTCGGGTCGTACAGACCCGCCGCCGTAACGAGATCCTCATGCTTGACGCGCAGCTGCGTCATTGTTGAGGGCGCCGCCCTCGCAGCCGTATGCGTCGCGATCCGTCGGTCGACGGCTGATCCGGATCGACGTCGATCGGAGGAGCACCATCCCCGCTGTCGTCGTTGTCGATCGCTGCCTCACCAGCGTCGCCATGATCCTCGATTGCCTCACCATCGACGATGTCATCCTCTTCATCCGGTTTGACAACGCCGGCGACGGCACGGCGCGCAATGCGGACACGGATCCCTTCTGCGATCTCGACGATGAGATCGTTCTCTTCGTCGAGCTCCTGAACGATCCCGTAGAGACCGCCTACGGTGAGAACCTCGTCACCGGGCTCGACAGACGAGAGCAGCTGCTGCTGGGCTTGCTGGCGTCGGCGCTGAGGGCGAATCAGCAGCACCCACAAGAGCGCGAACATTCCGGCGATAATGACGATACTCAAACGTCCTCCTTGGGCGGGTTGGCGAGCTGTGCGAGGGCGTGCGCCCGGTACGCGGCGAAGGTGCCGTGCCGAATGGCGTCACGCGCACCCTCTGTCAGTCGCAGTGTGAAAGCGAGATTATGCAGAGAGATCAGGCGTAGCCCCAGGATCTCCTGTTGCGTGACGAGGTGACGGATGAAGGCACGCGAGAACCGCACGCAGGCCGGGCAGTCGCAACCTTCCTCGAGCGGGCGCGGATCGCGTGCAAACTTCGCGTTACGGAGGTTGAGTCGGCCGTGAGCCGTCAGCGCCGATCCGGTGCGCGCGGTGCGGGTCGGGAGCACACAGTCGAACATGTCGATTCCTCGGGCGATCACCTCGAGGATCCCCTCGGCATCACCGAGCCCCATGAAGTAGCGCGGCCGCTTAGCAGGCATGAGCTCAGCTGCCCACCCGACCGTCTCGAACATCTCCAGCCTGCTTTCGCCAACCGCTAACCCCCCAAGTGCGTATCCGTCGAACGGTAGAGAGGTGATCTCCTCAATCGATCGAGCTCGCAGATCGCGATGGATGCCACCCTGCGCGATCCCGAACCGCAGCTGGCCCGGTGCACGCGGCGCGTCAACCTGACGTTCGGCCCACAACCGTGTCCGCCGCACGGCTTCCTCGTGCTGCTCCCGCGTCGCGTCCGACGGTGGGCAGATATCGAGGCACATCGCGATGTCCGAGCCAAGGCGTCGTTGGATCTCGGCGACACCCTCAGGAGTGAAGCGCTCCGCTGTTCCGTCATAGACGGAGCGGAACGTGACCCCATCGTCGTCGACACCAAGCAACGTGTCACGGAGTGAGAACACCTGGAAGCCACCCGAATCGGTCAGAATGGGCCCCTGCCAGCCGGAGAACGCGTGTAGCCCACCGAGCTCTTCGATCAGGTCCTCGCCCGGTCGAAAGTGCAGGTGGTACGTGTTCCCGAGGATCACGTCGGCACCCAGATTCTTGACCTCATCGGGATGGAGCGACTTCACGGTCGCCTTGGTGCCGACGGGCATGAAGGCAGGCGTGCGGATCTCGCCGTGCTCGGTATGGATTACGCCGGCCCGCGCAGCGCCGTCCGTAGCCTCGAGGGTGAAACACGTCACGCTAGAGCCCTCAACCATGTACCTCGCGACGCATCAGTCCACCACCGTAGCGCGCGCGAAAGCACTTCTCCCAGGCGCTCCAACGTGAGAGAATGACCGCGTGACGATAGTCCCCGAAGAGTTCAGCGTTCCCCTCACGACCGGCGCAGGGCTCTCGGACGGGACGTCGTTCGACGCGATCCCCGATGCGCAGCTCCTCGATGTCGGCGAACTGGACAGCAACCCGGCCGTCGCGTTCCGGCGGACAATGGGCATGTTCGCAACGGGCGTGACAGTCCTAACGACGCGCACAGCAGACCAAGTGCATGGGATGACGGCGAACGCGTTCATGTCTGTTTCACTCGCTCCTCCCCTCGTGCTCATCTCGCTCGATCGGAGAGCCAAGCTCTGCGCAATGCTGCACGAGGGAACACCGTTTGGCGTGAGTGTCCTCGAGGCGGGCCAGTCGGAAATGTCAGATCACTTTGCCGGTCGGACTTCGGCAGGTACCGAACCGAGCTTTGCCTTCATCCACGAAACACCGCTCGTCGAGGGGGCGTTGGCACACGTCGTCGCCCGCGTCGTCCGTTCCTATTGGGGCGGCGATCACTCGCTGTTCCTCGGCCAGGTCGCGTACGCGCGCTATGGGGAGGGAGCACCGCTTCTCTTCCACGGAGGGCGATACGAGCGTCTCTCGCGCGAAACACCGGTGCTCGCGGAGCTCCCGCCCGAGCTTCTTGCGACGATCCTTGCTCTCGGCGTCAAGCGTCGATATGCGGACGGCGAGTCGATGATGCGAACAGGCGAGCCAGCGGGCGGGCTCCACTACGTGGTCGAAGGGACAGTGAGGGTCGAGCGATCGGGGCAGGTCATTCGACTGAACACGGGCGCTATCGTCGGCGAGATCGCAGCGCTTGACGGTGGGCCTCGCACCGCGGATGTCTACGCCGAGGGTGATGTGCACAGTCTCGAGATTGACCGCGACGACCTCATGCAGGTGCTTGAGACCGACCCCCAGACCGCGATCACGCTGATCAAAATCCTCGCAGGGCGCTTTCGAACGACGCCCTGACCAGCGACCGGTGTTCGAACGCTTCGGCAGGGACGTCGAACCTTGCAATGGCGATCAGAAGCGGCAGATCCGGGCAGCGTCGTTGGCGCGTGTGTCCACAGAGCGCCGCCGCCTACGAGCGCGGGCGGAGCTTCTCGGGATCGTAGAACGGGATGGCGACGACGGTCGCCGGAAGCCGCTTCTGGTGGCCGTCAAGCTTGCCGACCTCCACCGCGGTCCCGGGTGCTGCGTAGTGAACGTCCATCCGACAAAGCGCAATCGACTTGCCGAGGATCGGCGAGCGCGTACCGCTCGTGACAACACCGACCTGGGGCCGGCCGACGTGGACGCAGTCGCCATGACTCGCGGGCTCGTTCCCCTCAAGCTCAAGACCCACGAGGACGCGCTGGGGGTGGGCGCGCCGCTCGGCGAGGACCTCGGAGCCAACAAAGGCGTCCGCCTTGTCAGCAGGAACGGTAAACCCGATTCCTGCTTCGAACGGATTGATCTGATCGTCAAACTCGTACCCGGCGAAGATCAGACCGGCTTCGATGCGGAGCATGTCGAGCGCCTCAAGACCTAGCGGCATGAGCCCGTGAGGCTCGCCGGCGACCGCGACGGCGTCCCACAACGCCGGCGCGTCCTTGGGGTGACAGAAGAGCTCATACCCAAGCTCGCCCGAGTACCCCGTCCGTGACGCAATCAGCGGGAAGCCCTGGGGGCCGCCCAGACGCGCAATCGCAAACCGGAACCACTTGAGCTCGGCGAACGGTGTCTGTGTCGGAGGTGCCCAGATGATCGGCGTGAGGAGATCGCGACTCGCAGGCCCTTGAACGGCGATGTTGTGGAGCTGATCGGTCGACTCCTTCACCCATACCTGGAGCCCCAAGCGCTCAGCCTGCTGACGAAGCCAGACGCCACCGAACTCGCTGCCACCGACCCAGCGGAAGTTCATCGGCCCAAGCCTGAACACGGTGCCGTCGTCGAGCATCCCACCGGTCTCGGTACACATTGCGGTGTAGACGACCTGCCCGTCAGAGAGACGTCTGATGTCACGTGTGAGAGTGCGTTGGAGCAGCTCCTCGGCATCCGGACCAACCACCTCGAACTTCCGCAGCGGTGACAGGTCCATGACTGCTGCCTTCTCGCGACAGGCCCAGTATTCGGCGACCGCGCCTTGATTGTTGTACGCCGTCGGCAACCAGTACCCGTTGTACTCCGTCATCCGTCCTGTGAGCGCCGACGTGCGAGTATGGAACCCCGTCTCCTTCGAAAGCTTCGGCGCTGAGTCGGGAGTGACCCGGTGCGCGATCGCGGTGGAGAAGCGCTCCTTGGCGGGATAGACCCTCACGTGAACCTCGGTCGGATTCCAGGCGTTCGCCGCGTCGATGTCATCGGGGCACGCGCTCGAGAGGCACACGAGGTCGGTGAGTGCCCGGAGCAGGACGTAGTCGCCCGGCCGCGACCAGGGATCGTCGAGGATGTAGAGATCGTGACCGTCGAAGGCGGTGTTGTAGAAGAAGTTGATCGCGGGCCAACCCTTGCGCTGCTGGACCGTGTACGGATCGAGCTGCGCGTTGAAGTTGTCCGAGCAGTTGACGTGCCCGAAGTAACCCTTGTCCTCGTAGTACTTCGCGGTGCACGCGAGCCCAAAGGTGTCGTGCCGACCAACGGTGTCACGTACCACCTCGACAAGCGGTTGGAGATCGACGGTGAAGTACTTCGAGAAGAGGCCCGGTAGGGGATACATGGTTCCCATCAACGATCGAGTGGCGCTCATGTCGAGTCCCCGCTCCTGCCCGGACTGGAGCGCATTCGCGTCGAAGGCAAGAAAGTCCGAGCACTGACGGCCCTGCACGTCGATTACCTGGATCGTCTCCCCCGCCTTCACCTCGTAGGCGAGCGCAGAGGCCTTGCCGACCTCGAAATCGAGCCGTGGTTCGGCAAGCGGATCGGGGAGCCGTGGTCCAAGCTCCTCGCGGGGAGGTCGCGCCCGCACGACCTCGAGAACGAGCTCCGAGCCCGGCAGCCCTCCTTCGATTACAACCCCTCCGTCAGGCGCGCCAACCACCACGACCGCGGGCCGTTCGGCCCGAAACACCGCCTCGGCACCCGGAGGTGACGTCTCTCCGAACAAGGCCGCCGCGGTTGCCCGCGTCGGGTCAACGCCACGTTCCGCAAGCGAGGACAACACGCCTGCGCTCCCTTCAGTCGCTCGGTCGACGAGCGATCGCAGCACCGTGGCGTGCGTGTCGGGCTTGCCAATTCCAAGGGCGCCGTAGTCTTCGCGCCCGTCGGGGGCGAGCACGGTGACCTCGGCGCGCTGCCCGCCATCGAGATCGCAGATCGTCATTCGATCGTCTGGCTCGAGCGCGATCACGGTTACTGCGCCGGGTCGGACGCGGTAGCTCTCGCGCGCAGGGTCGAACGGAACGAGTCCTGGTACGAGAAGGCGCGGACGGGTTCCAGCAGATGTAGCTGCAGGCGACGGGCTCACGTATCTCCCAGGTTCTTTGCCATCACGTAGTCCGTGACCTCGTACCCGACCTTGAGGTAGAGGTCGCGAGCGATCGGGTTATGACCGAAGACATGTCTTTACGCAGCACTCGAAGGCTTCGCTGCAGGCTCCTTCGCCTCCTCGTCAGAGGCCTGACCAAGCAGCTGCTCTGCAAGCTCACGCTTGCCAGCCGCATCGAGCTTCTTGACCTCGTTCTCTACCGACCGCCGGTTGTACGACTGGTTCCAGTAGTCGAGCGACTCGAACCCGAGCAACACGGCCTTGCCTACGAACTGGCGCAATACCTCGTTCGTTGGCCCCATCACCCAGCCTGCCTTCGCATCGCGCACGTAGCGCTCAAGCTCCATGTCGCGCTTGTATCCGGATCCGCCGCAGGCGTGCAGCATCTTGTCGACGACCTTCGCCGTGTTCTGCGCAGCAATGAACTTGATCTGCCACGCCCAGTGGAGG
This sequence comes from Actinomycetes bacterium, assembly GCA_031400835.1. Lineage (GTDB taxonomy): Bacteria > Actinomycetota > Thermoleophilia > Gaiellales > Gaiellaceae > Gaiella. Next base: position 11,405 of record JANNQQ010000234.1, read on the forward strand.
AAGTTGCCGCGTGCGAGCACGCCTAGCTCGAGTATGAGCGTGTTGTCGTTTGTCGCCTTATCGAATGCCTGCGCGACGGAGTTGACGAACATGCGCGACGCGTTCGTTTCCATCACTGCCTGGCCAACGTAATCCTGAATCGTCGGGTAGTCGGCAACGCGCATCCCAACGTCGACATGCCGCTTGCGTGTCGTGTGGCGCTTGGCGATGTCGATCGCACCCAGCGCGAGACCGTTCCAGCACGACGACGAGCCGATCAGGAACCAGGGATCGACGGCCTCATCGTTAGACGTTGCGCCATCGCCCTCTGGCCCAACGAGCTGTGTCGCAGGGATCTCAACATCCGTGAACGAGATTGCCCCCGACTGGTTTCCGCGCAGTCCAAGCGCGTCCCAGAGCGATGGCTGCGCCTCGCAGTGCTCGGCATCAACAACCCATACGGACAGATCGTCGTACCCCGTGAAGTCGGGACTCGTCGTCTGCAGGACATAGAAGTCTGCGAACCCGCCCGAGGTTGTCCACGAAGCCTTCTTGTTGATCCTGTACCCACCTCCATCGAGGCGCTCGGCCCGCGACGAAATGGGATACCAGAAGTGCGAACCGGTCTCGGGATCCGAATATGAGAGCGTGCCGATCTTTCCGCTGTTCAGCGGGCGGATGTACTTGTCGATGAGCTCAGGGGTCGGCCGCAACATGATTGCCTGCACCGCACTCGTGTGCATGACGTAACACATCGCGGTCGAGGCGCAGCCGTAGCGCGCGATCGTCTCGACGACCATCGAGAAGGCAACGTGATTCTGACCGAGCCCGCCGTACTCCTCGGGAACGCACAGCGCGAGAAACCCATGCTCGCCGAGCAGCTCGAGGTTCCGCCGAGGGAAGATCAGCTCGTCGTCGGATCGCTTCGCGTTCGCGCGCATCTCTTTCTCGCAGAGTGAGATCAGCGTCTCGCGCAGCTCCTTCTGGCGATCATTCAGGATCCAGTCGGGATCCCACTCGTATCCCAGACCCCAAAAGGGCTCATCGCCCCACAGCTTCTCGGACATGCGTTGTTACCCCCGGTTTCGTCGCTGGCGGGCTCGCGCTCGTGCGCCATCGTACGAACGGTGTTGCCGTAGAGCAACTGAGTGTTGCACAGAGGGCACCGATTCAGAGCACGAGCATCGCGTCTCCGAAGGAGTAGAACCTGTAGCGGTGCTCGACGGCGACGCTGTAGAGGTGCCGTGTCTCGGCAATTCCGGCGAACGCCATCACGAGCGCGAGCAGGGATGTCCTCGGGAGATGAAAGTTTGTGAGCAGGTGATCGACTCGGCGAAACTCGAAGCCAGGTGTGATGAAGAGCTCGCTTCGCCCTGCCAACGCGTGCGTTCGAGCAACGGTCTCCAGGACGCGCGTGGTGGTGGTCCCCACGGCGAGAACAGACCGCGCATACGCGATCCGCTCCCAGGCCGAAGCCGAGACGTCGTAACGCTCGCCGTGCAACGCGTGCTCAGCGAGCGTCTCCGTCGTCAACGGTCGGAACGTGTCGAGCCCGACGTGAAGGGTGAGTCGCTCATGTTCGAGCCGGGAGAGCATCCCGTCCGTGAAATGGAGGCCTGCCGTCGGCGCGGCCGCAGAGCCCGCGTTCGTCGCGTACACCGTCTGGTAGCGCTCGGCATCGTCGAGCCGCTCGTGGATGTACGGAGGAAGCGGTAGCTCTCCGTCTGGCTCTCCTTGAAGCCGGATGCGCCAGCGACCGTCCCCGAGCGACTCCTCCAACGTGACGTCACCCAGTACCTCACCGGGCCGCAGACGCCGAGATGGGCGCGCAAGGGCCGTCCAGGTGGTTCCGCTCTCGCGCTCGAGCAGCAGAAGCTCAACGGCGCCACCGGTGCTTCGGCGTCGATTGAGCCGCGCCGGGATCACACGCGTGTCATTTACGACCACGAGTGCATCACCGATCACCTCTGCCAGATCCGAGAACATTCGGTGCTCGACGACGCTCGACGTGCGGTGATAGACGAGCAGCCGCGAACCGTCACGTCGTTGGGTCGGACGCTGAGCGATCAGCTCAGGTGGCAGGTCGTAGTCAAGTTCCGAGGATCTCATCCGATGCCGAGCGTAGCCTTGGGCTTATGGATGACGCAGTTCTCGAACGTGCAATGCGCCGGGTGAGCGAAGCTCGCTCGGGTGGGCTCGAGTCGGCGCGGCTCGATGCCGCGCTTGAGCGGTCACGCGCCGAGGTCGAGTCACTCTCTCGCGCGGCAGCACGACTTGAGGAGTCGTTGCCCGAACAGGTCGGCATTGCCGTACGTGAAGGACTCGCACGTGAGGTCGCGTCGGTCGGACGCAACCTCGCCGAGATCCGAGGGTTGATGAATCAAGCGCTTCGTCGGCTCGAGCGACTTGAACAGGAGATCCTCACCGAGCGTAATGCGCGCATCGACGATCTCGGTGTGCTGGTCGAGCTCGTCTCTTCAGGCTGGAAGGGCATTGATACGCGCCTGCAGCGGCTTGAGGAGATGTCAGCGGGTGGTCAGGTCGTGTCGCTGCGCGTCGAGCCCGAAGCAATCGCCTCTTAGAGACGCGTCATCGCCGTGGCCCAGCAACCGCTGGTCGCACGGGTAACCGAACCGAGAACGTGCTGCCTTCGCCGAGTGTGGACTCGACCGCAATGCTGCCGCCAAGTACGCCTGCGAGCTCGCGCGCGATCGGTAATCCCAGCCCTGTCCCCTGGCTATCCCGAGAGATGAACGGGCTGAAGATCCGCTCCTGATCGACGATCGAAATACCCGGGCCTTGATCCGACACGGCGACCGACACCCACCCGTCGGCCGCGTCGAGGGAGACGTCAATCACTGAGCCGTCGGGTGCCCAACGGAAGGCGTTCTTCAAGAAGTTCGTGATCACCTGAAGGACACGGTCGCCGTCGGTCATAATCGTCGGCGCGACCTCGGGAGCCGCGAGTCGGTAGTCGATCTCGCGCCGGCGTGCTTCGTCGGCGAAGGCGCCGTATGCCTGTTCGACGAGCCTCGCCATGTCGACCTCTTCCGATTGAACCGTGAAGCGGTGCGCACGTAGCTTCGCGAGGTCGACGATGTCACCGACCAGCCGCTCGAGCCTATGGGCTTCGGCGGCGACAATCTCGAGCGAGCCCTCGACGAGCTCAGGCTCGTCGATGACGCCGTCGCGAAGCGCGTCTACATGTCCGCGGATTGCCGTGAGCGGCGTGCGCAACTCGTGTGACACCGACATGAGGAATTGCCGCTCGCGCTCCTCGGTGGCTCCAAGCCGAGCGGCCATCTCGTTGAAACGCTCCGCGAGGTGCCCGATCTCGTTCGGTTTCGCACCCACCGGAACGCGGACGCCGTAGTTTCCGGTTGCGATCTCATCCGAAGCCCGTGCCAGCTGAAGCACAGGCTTCGTGATCCGCCGTGACATCCACCAGCCGACGAGCCCCGCAAGCACGGAGCCAAGCCCGAACGCCAGCAGCAGCCGTTTGAGCAGCGGAACCCACTGATTCCGCAGCACCGCCTCTGGCTTCGCGACGATGATCGCACCGAGAGGATCCGCGTCGGGCTCGAGCCGGAGCGGCTCTGAAACCGCAAGGAAGTTGCGCCTATCCCCAGGTGGAGAAAACTCGAATCGCTCTTGACCGTCAAGGTCGAGCACGCGCGCCGGGACCGACGCTTCCGGGATCCGCGTCAACCCGGACTCCTGCCCCGGAAATGCGGGCGCGCCGACGTAAAACAGCCGGTCGCCCGTCGCGAACTCAAGCGCCTCAGGGGCGAAGTCGGGAGCCGCCGCGCCCTCCTCGGCGGCGCGCAGCGCCGCGGCGGTGTAGAGCCGGGTGATCCCTGTTGCTTCGCGACTGAGCTCCTGGAACGAGCGGTCGCGTCCAAGATCCTGGAAGAGCCGGAGCGCGATCGCCGCCGCGACAAGACCTCCGAGGACTATTCCCAGCAGGAAGAGGGCAGGGAGCCGGAACCGAAGTGAGCGAGGCACAGTCGGAAGCGTACGACCTCGGACACTGGTCGGAAGGCGCAGAGCTGTCTAGGCGGCAGGAACGGCGCTGCGGTCGGTCGCGACCTTGTAGCCGACGCCCCACACGGTGACGATCGGTGACGCGTCACCCAGCTTGCGGCGAATCTGGCGGACGTGCACGTCGACGGTACGCGTATCGCCTGCGAAGGTGTATCCCCAGACCCGCTCAAGCAGTTGATCGCGCGTCAGCACGATCCCGCGATGATCGAGCAGCTCCCACAGGAGATCAAACTCCTTCGGGGCAAGCTGGATCTCGTCGTCACCGACAAGGACCTCACGTCGGCCGGAGTTGATCACGAGTTCGCCGTGACGGAGCTCGTCACCCTCATCGATGCGACGGTCGGCGGTCGAGCGACGTAGAACGCTCTTCACGCGAGCAACGAGCTCACGGGGGTTGAACGGCTTCGTGAGGTAGTCGTCGGCCCCCACCTCAAGCCCGATGATCTTGTCGACGTCCTCGTCCCGGGCTGTGAGCATGAGGATCGGCACGTCGGAACCCTTGCGGATCCGCCGGCAGATCTCGATGCCATCCATGTCCGGCAGGTTGAGATCGAGAATGATGAGCGCCGGCATCTCGGTAGCGACGGCATTCAGCGCGCCCGCGCCCGTCGTGACTGCGCGCACCCCGTAGCCCGCGTTCTTGAGGTAGAGCGAGACGAACGAGGCTATGGACTGCTCATCCTCAACGATCAAAATGGAGTGCGTCTGGGTCATGGAAGAACCTTCGTGGACGGGGCTTCGACCCCTCCACCGAAGCTGACGCGCGCGTTGTCACCCGGCAGAGGCGAGGGTGCGGTATCGCCCACCGCGATCGTGCCAACGTCCTGACCCGAGTCGTTGCTTGCCTTGACGGTGGCAAAACCCGAGCCGCGCGCGGACACCGAGATTCCTTCACCGCGAAGAGACACCCGGTACCGACCCCCCGGGATGAAGAAGTTCACGTCTTTACCGCGCATCGTGTACGACCGCGACCGTGGGACACCATTGATCCGAGGGCTCCACTGATCGTTCGGCGACAGATCGACGATCTGCAGCTCACCTTTCCCGAGCCGACCAACCACCGTTCCGCCGCCGCGGATGACGACAACGCCTCGCCCTCCCTCGATAGAGAGGCTGCCTGCTGGCCGACTGGCCGCGAAAGCGGCAGGAAGAAGGAGTGCGGCCGCGAGCACCGCTATAGACACAATTCTCATGACGTAGCGCAGTATCGGTTTCCCGCATGCGTCCTGGATGAGATGCACGTAAAGAATCTGTAAGCCCTCTCGCGTCCGCGGAGCACGCCACGCCGACTATATGGATCGTGCAAGATCGCCTTGTGGAGGATCTTGTCACGTTCGGTCACGTGATTCTCGTCGCTGCAGCTGCACTCGTGGCTGCGATCGGTGTGCGCGTGATCGCCGGAAAACTCGCGCTACCCACCGCTGCGCTCCTTCTCGTCGTCGCAGCCGTCAGTGCCGAGCTCGTCGAGCCGCTGCACTCCGCGATCAGCTTCCGCGATGTTCAGCGGATCGCGACGGTCGCGCTACTGATCATCCTGTTCGAAGGGGGCGCGAAGATCGGGATGCGCCGTTTCCGGGAGTCGGCCGTACCCATCGTCGTCCTCGGCATCGTCGGAACCTTCGGAACCGCTGCGCTGGTGACCCTCGCCTGCCACTCGCTGTTCGACCTCTCGTGGACGATCTCAGGACTGATCGGTGCGGCGCTCTCCCCCACCGACCCTGCCGTCACGTTCTCTGTCCTCGCCGGACGCGAGGTAGAGGGTCGGTCGGGAACGATCCTCGAGGGTGAGTCGGGCTTCAATGATCCTGTCGGCATCGCCTTGATGATCGGGGTCGTCGAGTTTGCGACGACGGACGACGGCTCCTTCTCGACGATCGTCACCGAGTTCGTCAAGGAGATGGCGATTGGGCTCACGATCGGCGCTGCAGGCGGGCTGGCGTTGATGCTCGCGCTCAAGCGGATCCGGATCCCCGACCGGACGCTCTACCCACTCGCTGTTCTGTTCGCAGCCGGAGCTATCTACGGCGTCGCCGCCACCATCCATGGCTCTGGCTTTCTCGCGGTGTTCGTAGCGGGAATCATCGTGGGTGACCTTCGCTTTCCGGAGCGTCGTGAGGTGCGAACGTTCAACTCGGCGGTCGCGGATCTCGGCGAGCTGGCCACGTTCATCGCGCTCGGCCTCACCATCGACCTTGGGCTGATCTTCGGCCAGGGCCTCTGGTGGCAAGGGCTGGTTCTAGCCGCACTCGTGGGCTTTGTGATTCGACCACTCGTGGTGGGACCACTCTTGATCCCCATGAAGCTCCACTGGGGGGAGCGGGGCTTCATTGTCTGGAGTGGCCTGAAGGGCGCCGTCCCTATCCTCCTCGCCTCGTTGGCCGTGGTTGGAGGGACGGACTATGCGCCTGAGATCTACGGGATCGTGTTCGTCGTCGTGCTCTTCTCGGTGCTTGTCCAGGGCACGTTTGTCCCTGCTGTGGCGGCGCGCCTCGGTGTGCCGATGGAACGGCCGCCGGAACCTCAGTCGTACGAGTAGAAGCCGCGACCCGACTTCCGGCCAAGGAGCCCTGCGTTCTTCATCGCGACGAGCCGCGGTGGCGGCGCCATGCGCGGCTCGCGCAGCTTGGCGTACAACGCCTCAGAGGCATGAACGTGCACGTCGACCCCGACGAGGTCGACGAGCTCACATGGGCCCATCGGCCATCCAGCGCCGGATCGCATCGCCGTGTCGAGATCCTCGGGTGAAACGCGTGCTTCGTCGAGGGTACGAAGGCAATCGTTGAGGAGTGGAATCAAGACACGGTTGACGACGAATCCTGGGGTGTCGTGACATCGAATCGCGGTCTTTCCCATCCTCTCCGCGACCCCGAACGCGATGTCCACGGCGGCATCGCTCGACAACTGGGCCCGGACGATCTCGACAAGGGGCATCAGCGGCGCCGGGTTGAAGAAGTGCATTCCGACAACGCGCTCCGGGGACGTCGTGGCGGCTGCGATCTCGGTGACCGAGAGCGCCGACGTGTTGGTCGCAAGCACGGCATGTGCACGGCAGATCCCTTCGAGCTCCGAAAAGAGCGCGCGCTTCGGGTCGAGCTCCTCGATAATCGCTTCGATCACGAGGTCGCACGAGGCGAGGTCGCCGAGGTCAGTGGTGGTGCGCAGCCGCGCAAGCGCCGTGTCGCGGTTCTCCGCCGCAAGCTGCCCCTTCTCAACCTTGCGGCCGAGGAAGTGAGCGATCTTCGCCTCCGCACCCGCGCACAACTCCGGCGTGATCTCTCGTGCGATCACGTCGAACCCACCTTCGATCGCGAGCTGAGCGATCCCGGCGCCCATCGCTCCGAGCCCGACTACACCGACCTTCTGGACATCCATACCTTGCAATCTACGCGGGCGCGAGACGGGGCGGTGCCGTGATCCGCAGCGAGAGCGCCGAAGCAACGAGCCCAAGAACCGCTGCTACGAGAAAGGCCGGTGTGTAGCTCCCAAGGAGCGTCTCGCTGAGTCCCGCGCCGAACGCCGCGACGCCGGCCCCAATCTGATGGGCAGCGAAGATCCACCCGAAGACGAGCCCTACCCTTTCGCGCCCGAAGATGTCCGCTGTGAGCGCAACGGTGGGTGGCACCGTGGCGACCCAGTCGAGCCCGTAGAAGATCACGAAGGCGACGAGCCCGGGTCCGTGGGCTTGGATCACGACCGGGAGCGCAAGCAGCGAAAGCCCGCGAAGCCCGTAGTACCAGGCAAGCAGGACTCTTGGGTCATATCGATCCGTGAGGTAGCCCGAGGTAAGGGTTCCCACGAGGTCGAACACACCGATGGCTGCGAGCAGACCCGCAGCGGCGACCTGAGTGAGCCCGTGATCAACGGCCGCAGGGATCAGATGGGTCCCGATCAACCCGTTCGTCGTCGCCCCGCAGATGAAGAACGTTGCGCTCAACAGCCAGAACGTCCTCGACCCGGCGGCGTAGACGAGCCCTTCGCCGATTGCCGTCAGGAAGGGGTTCCCCGTTGCGGCCGGAGACACCACGTCATCCTCGGTGGCGCCATAGGCGCGCACCCCAATGCTTGCTGGCCGATCACGTATGAGGAGGGCGGCAAGGGGAAGGACGATGAGAAGCGCGACGCCGACGACCGCGCCAACCGCGTAGCGCCACCCGTACGCGCCGGTGAGCCAGGCGAGTAACGGAAGAAAGATCAGTTGCCCTGTAGCGCTCGCTGCGGTGAGAATTCCGGTCGCCAGTCCGCGGCGCGCGACGAACCACCGATTCGCGATCACCGCTGCGAGTGTCACCGACACGGCGCCGGTTGCAAGGCCGTTGACGACCCCCCACAGGAGGAGAAACTGCCATTGGGCGTTCATCGCCAGCGTCGCGGAGGAGCCGATCGCCACCACCGTGACCGCAACGAGAACGCAGCGGCGAAGTCCAAAACGGTCGTACAGCGCCGCCGCGAAAGGCCCGCCGAATCCGTAGATCATGAGGTTGATTCCTGCCGCGAGTGAGATCGCTGCAGTCGTCCAGCCAAACTCCTCGCGAAGCGGATCGACCAGAATCCCAACCGTCGAGCGGAAGCCCGCCATCGCCACGAGCACGACGAGCGTCCCGATCAGCACGACCCAGGCGGGATGGAGGCCACGAGTCTCGCGGTGCGCGCTCATCCCGCAAGTATTCATGTCGTGGGCCGAACGTCAGGCGGCAGCAAGCAACTGTCGGGCACGAACTGCGAGCAACTCGACGACGTCGCCGGAGACGACGAAGGGGTCGGTAACGGGCGCGCCACCCCTCAGGGGTGCGGCAGCGACGATCACGCCGTCTGCCTCGGCGATCAGCACGTCTCCTGCGGCGAGGCGACGTTCGGCCAGCTGCTCGAGCCGGCGCAAGGCAACTCCGTCGGCCGGAACAGCGCCGCGAATTACTATTTCGCGACGCCGTCCGACCGCGGACGCAAGGGCTGCGGGCATCCGGGATCTCACCCGAGGTAGCGCCGCCGCCGGCCAGCCTCGTCGATCCGTGAGTCCCGACCGGTGAGGATCGCGACCGGGCCGATGAGGAGGATGAAGATGAGAATTGCTATTTCCATGGACACAGTGTGCGGCATCGGTATCATTAGGGCAAATCGAGGTATTGATGACAACCATCACAGAACCTGATAATTGGCTGGGGGTCGAGTTACGTCACCTGGCTGCCCTTGGCGCGGTGGCCCATGAGGGATCGTTCGGGCGCGCGGCCGAGAAGCTCGGCTACACGCAGTCGGCGGTGAGCCAGCAGATTGCGATGCTCGAGCGCCTCGTCGGAGAGCGGCTGGTCGAGCGCCCGGGCGGGCCACGGGCGATCTCGCTCACTGAGGCTGGGACGCTGCTTCTCCGGCATGCCGAGGCGATCGTCCATCGCCTCGAGGCCGCAAGGGCGGACATGCTGGCACTCCGAGCCGGTGAGACCGGCTCGCTTCGCGTGGCGACGTACCAGTCGATCGGAGCGCGCGTCCTCCCTGCCGTCATGCGGCGCTTCCTCGCCGAGTGGCCGGGAATCAACCTTGGCCTCTCGGAGCCGTCGGCCGACCCCGAGCTCTACACGTTCATCGAGAGCGGTGAGATCGACCTTGCCTTCTGCAGTCTCCCTGTCCCCGAGGGGCCGTTCGAGGCAGTCGAGCTGATGACCGATCCGTACGTCCTCCTCGTCCCCTCGGACACGCCCCTCGCTCGGCGAACGTCGGCCTCCCTCATCGACCTCGGCGACATGGCGCTGATCGGAGCGAACCTTTGCGCGAGTGGCAATGTCATCGAGACCCAGCTGAACAATGCCGGGTTCCCGATCGACTATGCGTTTCGCTCGGACGACAACACCACCCTTCAAGGGCTCGTCGCCGCCCATTTTGGCGTAGCCTTGATGCCGCTTCTGGCCGTCCAGCACGGCGACGATCGCGTCAAGGCGCTACGGCTTAGCCCGACGATGCCGCGGCGCCAGATCGCGGTCGTCTGGCACAAGGACCGCCACCGAACGCCCGCCGCCCGCGCGTTCGTCGAGATTGCGCGCGCGGTGAGCGCCGAGGTCGAACGAGAACTCATCGAACCGTAGCGCGCAGCTGTTCAGCCTCTACGCTGGTGTGCAACCCGACCTGACCCGTGTAGGCAATCTGACCTGAAGGAGCGCACCATGGCAGCTGTGGCGACCGGAATCGACGAGCGACTCCTCATCGGCGGGGAGTGGACCGAAGCCGCGGAAGGGCAGCGATTCGACGTCACGGATCCTGCCACCGGCGAGATCGTCGGGTCTGCCGCAAACGCTGGTGAAGCGGATGTCCGCGCGGCCATCGACGCCGCGGCCGCCGCCCTTGACGGGTGGAAGAGCCGTCCGGCGCTCGACCGCGCCCGCATCCTGCGACGGTCCGCCGACATCATCAGAGAACGGAAGTCCGAGATCGCGGCGATCATGACCGCGGAGCAGGGCAAGCCGCTGGCCGAGGCTGCCGGCGAGGTCGAGTACGCCGCGAGCTTTCTCGAGTGGTTCGGCGGCGAGGCGGAGCGCGTCTATGGCCAGATCGTTCCCCCGATGAATCCCGTAAACAGAGTTCTCGTGCTTCGGCAGCCGGTCGGGGTGACTGCGGCGATCACGCCATGGAACTTCCCGGCCGCGATGATGACTCGGAAGCTCGGGCCAGCAATGGCCGCTGGCTGCACCAGCATCGTGAAGCCTGCGAGCGCGACTCCGCTCACCGCAGCGGCCGTGCTCCGGGCGATCGAGGATGCAGGCACGCCTGGCGGTGTCGTGAATCTCATCACGTCTCGTTCGGCCGCGATGGTCGCTGACACGCTCTTTACCGACCCGCGGGTGCGAAAGCTCTCCTTCACCGGCTCGACCGAGGTGGGCAAGGATCTCATCCGTCGTTCGGCCGAGCAGGTGAAGCGACTCTCGCTCGAGCTCGGCGGGCACGCGCCGTACGTCATCTTCGACGATGCCGATCTCGACGAGGCTGTCGATGGTCTGATCGCATCGAAGTTCCGCAACGCTGGGCAGACGTGCGTCTGTGCGAACCGGATCTACGTGCAACGCGGCATTCACGACGCGTTCGTCGGGCTGCTTGCCGAGAAGGTGTCACAGATGGTGGTCGGTCGAGGGACTGGCGAGGGTGTCACGGTTGGCCCGATGATCGACGAAGGCGCCGTCGACAAGGCCGACGAGCACGTCCAGGACGCAATCAAGCGGGGCGCCCGCCTTGTGGTGGGTGGCCAGCGGCTCACCGATGGCGCGTTCGCGAAGGGGTCGTTCTACGCCCCGACGGTGCTCGAGAACGTAACGCCCGACATGCTCATCTCAACCGAGGAGACATTTGGTCCGGTAGCCGGCGTCTCCCGCTTCGACACGGAGGAGGAGGTCATCCGCGTCGCCAACGACTCTGAGTATGGCCTCGCCGCGTACTTTCACACGCGCGACTATGCACGGTTGCTGCGGGTCGCTGAGAAGCTCGAGTACGGGATTATCGGAGCCAACTCGGGAATCATCAGCGCCGCCAATGCGCCGTTTGGCGGCATGAAGGAATCGGGTTACGGCCGCGAGGGCGGCGCGGTTGGGATCGATGAGTACGTCGACGTCAAGTACGTGTTGGTCGGCGGAGTCGGTGTGTAGGAACCGTGCTCACTGACCTCGGCCACACAGCCCTGCGCGTTCACGACCTCGACCGCTCGCTTGCCTTCTACGCAAAGCTCGGCCTCCACGAGTCGTTCCGTCTGCACCACGCCGACGGCTCGCTGATGCTCGTGTACCTCCATCTCGGAGGAGATCGGTTCCTGGAGCTCTTCCCAGGCGGGGCCGAGACGCCCGTTGCAGGCGGGAGCTTCATGCACATCTGTCTCGTCAGTGACGACCTCCATGGAGATGTCGCCTCACTCGAAGCGCAAGGAATCACCATCGATCGCGAGCCGAGCATCGGCCTCGACGAGAACTGGCAGGCCTGGCTGACAGACCCCGACGGCAACGAGATCGAGCTGATGCAGCTGAGCGAAGGCTCGCCGCAGAGGCGGGTCGCTCGCGGGGAGACCGCAGGGATTGCTCCGTCCGACGTCGGGTAGACCGGCGACGCGACTATCCTCGCCCACATGGGCCTGTTCTCCAAGAAGCCACCGACGCCAGCAGCAGGTGATCTCCGCCGGGAGCGGCGCGCGCTCGTCCTACTCCGCGAGGAGCGGCTCCGCGATCTCGGTGGGTTGACCCTTGAGATGTATCGCCGTGACCACTTCAACGAGGCACTCCTCACCGAGCGCTGCGCTGAGCTCGTGGCGATCGAGGCGCGGGTCTCGGAGATCGACGCACTTCTCGCTGGCTCTCGCGGGTTGCGACGCGAGGGGGCGCTGTGCGCGTGCGGCGCCCCACTCTTGATCGGCGCCCGCTTCTGCCCGAGCTGCGGCCGATCGTTCATCGATGAGGCATCCGCAGCCTCGGAGTCCGCGCCAGCGACGTGACGGCCCAGATCGTTCTCTGCCCGCGCTGCGAGACACCGACCTCTCGGGGGCAGGAGTATTGCCTTGAGTGCGGTGTCCGTTTGCAGGGGTCGTCGCGGGTCGAGCGCCCCCCGCGCAGCACGCGCGGCGTTCGTCTTCGCGCGATCTCCCTCGCGCTCATCGCTGCCTCAGGGGCGAGCGTCGCGGTGTGGGCAACGTGGGACGAGGCGGCAGCAACCCCGATCGTTACCGCTCTTGGTGGCAGCATTCCCGTTGAACAGCCCGCAATCGAACGATCGTCAAGCCTCGCGAACTGGCCGCAGGGTCGGGAGGGATGGACGATCGTGCTCGTCAGTAGCCCGAAGGTCGACGGTCGCGATCGCGCGGTCGCGCTTGCCCAGAGCGCGCGCGAAAAAGGCCTGGATCAGGTCGGTGTGCTCGACTCTGCGCGGTACGCAAGCCTGCGGCCGGGATACTGGGTCGTGTTTCAGGGTGTGTATGAGAGCCAGGCAGAGGCAACTGGATCGCTGCGCGAAGCACGTGCTGGATCGAAAAGCGCCCGCGTACAGGCTATAAATCCCTAACATCTGTTGCCTGTACAGACATCTTTAGTGCAGAGTTTGTAACACGCCCGGCGATGGGCTACACTCGCTAGGCCGGAAGGCACAGCAGCGCCGCAACGGCGATGCAGCCTACGAACCACGGGTAGGAGACAGATCCTGATGGATGATCACGTCGCGCAACTACGGTCCTGTATGTACCAATATTCGCGAGCCATCTATCGCTCGATCAAGGATCTGGTCGACCCCTACGTAGATGGCGCCACGAGGGTCGAGTATCGACGGATTGTTCTGGACGAGTGCGAGCTGACCATGGAGCGTCTTGCGGACGATCCCCACTACTTCGCCCGCCCTGACCGCGCGCTCTTTGCGGACATTCGGCGCTACTTCCCGATCACCGCCCAGGGCCAGGTTGCATGGGCCGTCCGCGAGGGCGTCTCTGCAGCTGTGTCGTTCATCGAGCAGCAGCTTGAGGCTGGCCTCTTCGATGGTGGCATCTCGCGTTGCAAGGCGACCACCCGCAAGGGAAAGGCCTGTCAGCGCACACCCCTCCCCGCTCGCGACTACTGCCCCTCGCATCAGCACCTGGAGCGGTCGGCCGCCAAAGCTGCAGTCGCCGCATAGTCCGGTACCGCGGTGAAGGCCGGACCGCCGCGCGGGCACTTTCGCCTTCCGGCGAAATTGCCCAGAGGAGCGCAAGTTCGCAAACTAGGTGATTTCCACGCGGTAGAGCGGAAAGCACCCACACTCGACGATTCATCCACGGCTAGGGTGGAACTCTGTGTCGCACGACGCTGACAAGCTCATCCGCCAGCTCTCCCTTGTCGCCTACCTGATGGCGGAGCGCCGCGCGTTGACCGCGCGCGACGTCAAGGGCAACGTCG